>JARRQT010000134.1:0-17588 GCA_037381445.1 Calditrichia bacterium | reverse complement strand
ATTCTGGGACCGACTGTTTATCGTCCCATCGCTGAGTATTTCTCCACGCCGGTTTTCCTGCTGCTGTCGCTGGTCTGGATTTTCCTGTTCTTTTTGAACGATCTTTATCGACTGGAATGGGATGTTTCGCGCTTTGATAAAATTATGCGGGTCACCAAAGTCATCACTTTTGGAATCATTGTCATCTCAATTCTGACTACCGATTTCCAGCGGTCACTCTCCGGCTCACAGATCTTCTCTCTCCTTTTATATTGGTTTTCACTGGTAATTCTTATAAATTCCGGCCGTTTAATCATTATCGAAATCGAAAAGCGTCTTAAAATATTTGAATATTCCCCTAAAAAAACATTAATTATCGGCTGCAATGATTTTGGGAAAGGGATACTGCAGGATATCCGCAATAATCCGCATCTGATTTTCGATGTGGTCGGTTTTGTATCCAGAAAATCAAAGGAAAGAGAATTCGAAGGGAAACCGGTCCTGGGGAATTATTCGGACCTTCCCGCGCTGATCCATCAACACAAAATTGAGGAGATTCTGATTACTCTGCCGGAAAGTGCTACTGAAGATTTTATGAAGATCCTGAGCCTGTGTGAAGCACAGCAGGTGAAAATCAAAATGCCGCCAGGAAGCCACGAGGTTTTCGTGGGGCAACAGCATAAGCTGGTGAGTCACGCCTACCTGCAGATTTTTTCGGAAAGTATGGTCTTGTGGCAATGGGTGATCAAACGCCTTTTTGATATTTTTGCTTCGCTCGCGGCTCTGATAATTCTTTCCCCCTTCTATCTGATTACCGCGGTGTACATCGGCCTGAAGTTCAGAAAGTCAGTTTTCTTCAAAATCCCGATTTTGGGAAAGAATGCCATCCCTTTTGGAATGTACGTATTTCGCATCACCCATGCTCCCTACGATTATGATAAAAATATGCTTTATGTGGGAACAGGGCCTTCGCCGGAGAGATTGAAAGGGTATTTGAATTTCCTTTACAAATCCAGATTCTACAAATTACCCCAGCTTTTCAATGTACTGCTGGGAGATATGAGTCTTATCGGCCCCCGACCCGAACCGCTGGAATGGTATTCTCAATATCAGAGTTCACTGCGGTTTCTGCATCGCAGACTGACTGTTCGCCCGGGAATAACCGGTCTTGCGCAGGTGAAATACCATTATGAACTTTCCCAGAAAATTCTGCAGGAAAGGGTTAAATTCGACATTTTCTATATCGAAAACATGGCCCTGCGCATGGACCTGCGGGTATTAATCCGGACGCTGCTGCTGATATTCAAAAAGCCTCCTTCCGCTTCAGCCAACGGCGTACCGGTCATGAAAAAGTGATCAAAAACTGAAGTTGTAACCGTAAAGAGATTTCCATTTTGCAGACTGCCGGCAGAGAGAATGAAATGGACCAGATAAAAATATCGATTATCATCGTCAACTACAATGTGAAAGAATACCTTGCCCAGTCGCTGCAGTCCATTCAGCGGGCTTTATCCGGAATATCCCATGAAATTTATGTGGTGGATAATGCCTCGGTGGACGGAAGCGTTGCCTATCTTCGCAGACATTTTCCGGAGGTGAATATAATCCGGAACGAAAATAATGTCGGCTTTTCAAAGGCCAATAATCAGGCACTAAAAGTGGTGAAGGGGGAGTATGTTGTATTAATTAATCCCGATACGGTGGTGCAGGAGGATACCTTCAGCAAACTGCTGGAATTTTTCAATGTTAAACCGAACGCGAGTATGCTGACCTGTAAGATTATCAATCCCGACGGCACCTTCTCGGTCGATTGCCGGCACAGCATTCCCACTCCGATAATCGCTTTTTGGAAAGTGACAGGGCTGAGCAAGCTCTTTCCGCGCAGCAAAATTTTCGGAAAATATAATTTGACATACCTAAATCCCGATGAAACCTATCAGGTCCCGGCCATATCCGGCTCGTTTATGATGATGAAGAAAGCTGTTCCGGATCGGGTTGGTTTGTTTGACGAACAATTTTTTATGTATTGCGAAGATATCGATTTCTGTCACCGCATCAATCTGGATGACCTGAAAATCTACTATGTACCTGCTACCCAGATCATTCATTACAAAGGGGAAAGCACCAAAAAGGATAATCTCGATTACGTCATCACCTTCAATCGCTCCCTTTACCAGTTCTTTAAAAAATACTATGCCCCGGGGTCCATTTTTCTTTTCCGCTGGCTGGTGGCCATTGGAATATTTCTGCGGGGTGTAGTGATTTATACCCGTAATTTTTTGAGGAACCATTTCCCGCTTGTACTGGATGGCGCCATCCTGAACGGAATCATCCTGCTGGCTTTCATTTTCCGGCTCTCGCTCAAAAATGGCTTCCATTGGCAGGATTATTTTCATCAATACTGGGTCATCAATTTGATCGGAACCTTCCTGTTTCTGGTGATATCCTTCTATTTCGACATATATCCAGGAAAGCGTTTCTCAATTCACGGCATCATCAAATCGAATATCATCACCTTTGTTCTCCTGGCTTCCCTGACCTTTTTTCTCAAGCAGTTTGCCTTTTCCCGAATGGTCGTTATGCTGAGTTTTCTGTTCAGTCCCTTTTTTATGGTCCTGTGGCGGGTCCTGCTGCGCCGCTTCTACCGGGGGGAGAAAACCGCCCTGGGAAAGGATTTATTTACCAAGCCGACCGTGGTGGTGGGTGACGGGGAGGACGTGCGGCAGGTGTATGAAAAACTCCAGGGACGCAGGGAGATCGATTATGAATTGATCGGCTGGATTTCAATCAGCGACAAATATTCCGAAAACAATTCCGGCGATAAATATGATATGCGGCACCTGGGAACGATCGCGAATCTGAAGGAAATCATTCGCCTGAACCGTATCCGGCAGGTAATATTTTCCGCGCATTCCATCAGTTACAACCAGATTTTGAAAACCATGTCGAGCATAACCAGCCGTGAAGTGGACTATAAAATGGTGCCCTCCAATCTCGATGTCATTATCGGCAAATCGCATATCGAGCGCCTTGACGGATACCCGCTGCTGGACATCGACTACTCCATCGGCAAAAAGTTTAACCGCTATATTAAGAGATTTGTGGATGTTTGTCTGTCACTCTTCCTGCTAATCATCACCGCTCCCTATATTCTGGCCCTGTGGCTCTTCCATCGCAAGTATCTGGAAAGGGTAAATATCCGGGGAGACAAGGAAAAAATCATCAAAAGGTATATATTCAAAAATCTTTATCTTCACTCGCTGCCCAATCATCTCTTTTTGCTGTGGAATGTTTTAATGGGAGACATTTCCCTGGTGGGAGCGCCGGTCAGGTATGAAAACCAGAACGATGAACATACCGGTTATTTATACAAACCCGGCATTACCGGTTTGGTGCAGCTTAACCAGGGCAAGATCACAATTTCCGAAGATGCGGAAAAGTATCATCTGTTTTATTTGAAGAACCAATCAGCCCTGCTGGATCTGGAGATTCTTCTGAAATCGTTATGGAAGTATATTACAAACAAATGAAGCTTTCCAGCTGATTTCTCTCCCAAAATGATATACCCCGAATTATTCCTGCCTTATTGCCAGCCGCAGGTCCAGCAGCGCCCTGATCTCCGGCCATTCGATGTGGGAGAGGCAGTTGCCGTGCGGACAGGTTTGCCGATTGCAGGTCTTGCAGGGCTCTACATCGGGAGCGAGGACCGAGTCCGGGCGGTTGTAGGGGCCCCAGCGTTTGGGAGAGCAGGGAATGGCGGGACAATAGAATGCCACCAGCGGAATATTGAAGGCCCTGGCGATGTGCATGGGACCGGTGCTGTTGGAAATGAACAGCCTGCTTTTTGCGATGACGGAGGTGTATGTTTCCAGATCCCAGTCGCCGATCACCCTGGTCAGGGAATCGCCTTCCGCTTCTGCCGCAATCTCGTTGATTAACGATGCTTCCATCGCGCTTCCCGCCAGCAGGATCTTCAAGGATGAATTGCGGGCAATGTAATTAATAATCCGGGCAAACATGGCCGGCGGGAGATTGGGAGCCGAACCCCCGCTGCCGGGGTGTACTACCACGTAATCAGTCCCGGTATTGATTTCGAGCTTTGAAAGGGCTTTATCGCGGAGAAGATTTAATCTCTCATCGGTTTGAAAATCAAATTTGATCTGCCCGGGCGGGGGAACGCTCTCGATAAAATTTTCCATCAGAGAGAGATTGTATTCCAGTTCATGACGCCGGCCGTATTTGCGGTGCTCAAAAATACGGTGATTTAATAAAAACGAATACCAGCGATAACCGATGCCGACCCGGTGTTTTATTCTCGCCGCCCGCAATGCCAGGGCCAGGCCGGGGCGGGGATAGAACAGCAGCGCCAGATCAATCTGCCTGGACTTCAGTTCCCTGCCAAGCTGCAAATGTCCCCTGAAGCCTTTGTGTATGCTTTCCGGGCGGTAAATGATGATCTCCTGCAGATACTTGTAATGGGAAAGCAATGGCGCCGTGTACTGGCGGGTCAGGAAATAAAGATTCGCGTCGGGATAGTTCTCTCGCAGCAGGGAAATGGCGGGAGTGGTGAGAACCACATCGCCAATCCGGTCGGTGCGGACCAGCAGAATATTTTTATATTTGCTTCTGTTCATCTTTGGCCTGCTGCCTGGTTATCTCGATCAGTTTGAAATATCTCACCATAAAATTTAGGGAATCGAACAGGGCGGCGAAAAATCCCTGCCAGCCGTCCAGGAAACCCTGTTTGAAAAAATAGCGGCGGACAAACCGCAAGGCGGGCTGGCTGATCCAGTAATGGAAACTCATCCCCGGAGAAGGCCTTTCGCCCCGGGCGGAAAGGTAATTGGCCTCGAAACTGGTGTAGAAATCAAACTTCTGCAGATACTGCGATATATTCAGATAGGGATGATGGTGCATATCATTTTTTAATTTTCCCACCGGGCCGTCGACCTGCAGTTTCTCATGCACGTGTTTCAGCGGGAACTGCGCGGATTCCTTCCGGAAAAGGCGGAGCTGTGTGTCAGGATACTGGCTGCCGTGTTTCAGCCATTTGCCGAAATAATGGTTCCTTCGATTCAGTGAAAATGCCTGGTATTTATCCGGCGAGGAGACGCGGGACCTGATTTCCGCGGCCAGTTCCGCTGGGATCCGCTCATCGGGATCCAGGTAAAACAGCCAGTCGCTGCCGGCCTGTTTCATCGCAAAATCTTTATTGACGTTCAGATTGGGATTGTTGGGTTTTTGAAAAACCAGGCATCCTGCGGCCTGCGCGATCCGAAGAGAATCATCATCACTTTTACAATCCACGTAGATGATTTCATCTGCCCAGTCGAGGGTGGGCAGTAATTCGCTGAGGTGATACCCTTCGTTATGTCCGATAATGGTAATTGAAATCCGCGGTGTTTTGTCCAAGCTAAATTCCTCTTTTTGCCAGCACTTTTTCATAAACCGAGAGCGTATCGGTCAGGAATTTCCGGTGGCTGAAATTAGTGACGGCGTTTTTCCTGGCTTTTTGACCCATGGCTTTTATCGATGCCGGATCATTGAGCAGTTTTTCCATCTTTCCGGCGAGCTGCTGCGGGGAACCGCTGGAAAAGACAAATCCTTCTACTCCATGCGTAATCATTTCGGGCAGCACGTTCACATCACTGACCAAAATGGGGCGGCCCATGGCCATGAACTCGGCGGAAATCCTCGAAACCGCTTCCGAGCCATTGGAGCAGGTCACGCCCACATCACTGGCGGAGATGACCTCCCGCACGTCTTCCTGTTTATCAAGAAAATGAACCCTTTTCTCAAGTCCTAGCTTTTTGGCCCTATCCATCAGTTGCTGCCGGGAGATTTCCACCTCTTCACCGCTGATGATAAATTCCACATCCGCGAGTTTTTGGCTGACACGGGCCGCGGCCTGCAGGAAGGTTTCATGGTCTTTTACCGGCGAAAACCGTCCGACAACTCCAAATACAATTTTCTCTTCCGAAATATTCAGTTTTCTTCTCAAAGAAGATGTATCGGCCGGTGGCGTAAAATATTCGGTATCTACCGGGGCATAGATTACGGCCGTCTTCTCCTGCGGGATGGGCCAGACATCAAGATAACGCTGCATATTGGCCCGGCAGGAAAAGATGAAGAAATCCGTCGCCTCCAGGTGCAGCCATTTATTGACCGGATTATTTTTGGGTGCCCGCACATCCCCCACCGTACGGACCAGGCGAATATTTCCACGCCTTCTGTTCAGCAGGCCGGAGAAGAGATGGTCCTCCGGCCGGTGGGCATTAATGAGGCGGATACCGTTGCGGGTAATGAAATTTTTCAGTTCAGTGTAATTTCTGAGCATGCGGAACGGTTGGAAACTTTCCAGATGAATATCGTGAAATGTCTCCAGCGCGCAGTCACCGGCAGCTTTAATCGGGGGACTTCCGGCGGTTCCTCCTACCGTCACGGGATATCCGGCATCCTGCAATATCTTTGCCAGGCTGATGGCGTAATAGGCGGTGGCATTCCACCAGCGGACCGAAATGAGCTGCAGCGAAGCGAGTTCTTCCTTGTTCATGCCTAAAATTTAGAAAGATAATATATCAAAATCCAAACTCTAAAATTTCCGGGAGCGTGCGGGCCAATTGCGCAATCCAGATCTTAATATCCGGTTCGGCATAAAACGCAGCTGGCACTTTTGCTTTTTATGTTGCTTTCCGCAATCCAATCCATTTAATTTTGCTCAATGGAAAAGATTTTGGTCAGTTCATGCCTCACCGGTCAAAATGTGAGATACGACGGAAAGGTTTTGCGGGAAGTTTCTGCTGTTCTGCGAAATTGGAAGGAGGAGGGGCGGCTGGTGGAATTTTGTCCCGAGGTTGGGGGCGGATTGACAATTCCCCGTTCGCCATCGGAAATCGAAGCAGGGAGCGGATTTGATGTGTTTGGGGGAAACGCCCGGATCATGAATATCCGGGGAGAGGATGTCAGTGATAATTTTATTTCCGGAGCCAGGCGGGCGCTGGAGATCGTGAAAAGTCAGCATATCCGGATCGCCATTCTGAAATCGCACAGTCCCTCCTGCGGGATCGGAAGAATTTATGATGGAGGTTTTTCCGGAACATTGAAGGACGGGGACGGTGTGACGGCTGCCCTGCTGAAATCGGAAGGGGTACTGGTTTTTACTGAAGAACAGCTTGCCGAAGCCGGGAAAATGTTGGACAAACTGGAACAAACAAATGAATCTTGAACAGCTGATAGACTTCCTGCGAAATGAACCTGAAATCGTACGGAACATTACCCGCTGGGAAGAAATTCCAGCGCGGGCCGCGAAGTATGCGGATTTCCCCGCTGGAATCAACCCGAAACTGATTTCCGCTCTGCAGCAGAAAGGAATCCGGCAGCTTTATTCGCACCAGGCGGAAGCTTTCCAGGCGGTTGATAACGGAAAAAATATCGTGCTGGTGACGCCCACTGCCAGCGGGAAGACCCTCGCCTACAACCTGCCGGTTTTGAATAATATCCTGAAAGATCCGGAAGCGCGGGCGATTTATCTTTTCCCCACAAAGGCCCTTTCGCAGGACCAGTTAAAAGAGCTCCACGATCTGATCACCATCATGGAAGCGGATATCCGCACTTACACCTTTGACGGCGACACGCCCGTCACGGCCCGTAAAGCGATCCGCCGCTCCGGCCATATCGTTATCACCAATCCCGATATGCTGCATCAGGGAATTTTACCCCACCATACCATCTGGGTGAAATTGTTCGAAAATCTGAAATATGTCATCATTGATGAAATCCACTATTACCGGGGCGTGGTGGGGAGTCATCTGGGCAACCTGATCCGCCGCCTGAAAAGGATTGCGGATTTTTATAACAGCCATCCTCAATTCATCTGCTGCTCCGCGACCATTGCCAATCCGGCGGAACTGGCCGCTAAAATAATCGAAGAACCGGTGGAATTAATCGACCGCAATGGGGCACCCAGCGGAAAAAAACATTTTATACTTTATAATCCGCCGGTGATCAACCGGCAACTCGGCATTCGCCGCTCGGTAGTCACGGAAGTGCGCAGGCTGGCTTCCCATTTTCTGGAAACGCGCGTCCAGTTCATCGTTTTTGCGCGCAGCCGCGTCCGGGTGGAAGTAATTACCAAATATCTGAAAGAGACCGCTAAAAAACTTCATATTCCCACGGATAAGGTCAGCGGCTACCGGGGGGGATATCTTCCCCTGGAACGGCGAGCCATTGAGCAGGGACTCAAAAACGGGAAGATCCTTTCGGTGGTCAGCACCAACGCGCTTGAGCTGGGTATTGATATCGGGCAGCTGGATGTGTCCATTCTGGCCGGTTACCCGGGTTCGGTTGCCAGCTCCTGGCAGCAGGCCGGGCGGGCGGGACGGCGCAACACCACCTCGGTCACTATTCTGGTGGCGAGCAGCTCACCGATGAATCAGTATATCATGGAAAATCCGCAGTATTTTTTTGAAAAATCTCCGGAAAGCGGCATTGTGGACCCCAACAATTTGCTGATTCTCATGAGCCATATCAAGTGCGCGGCATTTGAGATTCCCTTCCGCGAGGATGAAAAATTCGGTATGGAAGGCACCCGGGAAATCCTGGAATATCTTGCGGAGAAGAATGTTCTGCGGGCCACGGACGGAAAATATTACTGGATGAGCGAAATCTATCCGGCAGAGGAGGTGAGTCTGCGGAGCGCTTCACCCGATAATGTGGTCATTATTGATAAAACCAGGGGCGACCGGGTTATCGGAGAGGTGGATCTTTTCGGGGCGCAGATGCTGGTGCATAAGGATGCCATCTATATGCACGAAACAGAGCAGTACCATGTCGATCAGCTTGACTGGGAACGAAAAAAGGCTTATGTCCGGAAGGTAAGCGTGGATTATTTTACGGATGCCATCACCAAGACAAATATCAAAGTGCTTTCCACAGATGAAGAGAAAGAACTGGCGGAGTTCTCCCTTGTTTACGGGGAAGTCAACGTCAGCACGGTGACCACCGGATTCAAAAAAATAAAGCTCTTCACCCACGAAAATGTGGGCGCGGGAAGGGTCCATCTGCCGGAGATGGAAATGGCGACCAACGCCATGTGGATCGACTTTTCTCCGCGGTTTAGAGCTGGGCGGTGCGCTGCAGGCGGTTGCCAACGTGCTGCGCAATATCGCACCGGTGTTCATCATGTGCGACCCCGGAGATATCCGGGCGGTTCCCATGGTTCGGGCGCCGTTTTCGCAGCATCCGACCATCTATCTGTACGATAATTATCCCGGCGGCGTCGGTTTGAGCTGGAAAGTGATGAGCTATCCGTACCCCATTTTCGAAGGCGCGCTCAGTCTGGTCAGCCGCTGTCCCTGCCAGGCGGGATGCCCAGGCTGCGTGGGGCCATTTTTGGAAGTCGGAGAAAAGGGGAAGGCGCTCGCCATTATGCTTCTGGAAAAGATTAATCAGTCGCTTCAAAAAGAGACGGAAGCGCGGGAAGTGCAGAATTAGTACGGGTATTAGAAGATTCCATGAATATTAAAGATAAATTGTCCCGACTGGACAAATCGCCTGTCATCCAAAAGGAAGAAACGATACAGAACCCTTCCGATGAGTTATGGATAAACGATTTCCAGCGGGAACTCGATGCAAAAATCATTTCCGATAAGAATTCTTTTATTGTCCTGAAAGAAAATTTCTATCCCGCCTACTCACACCCGGTTTTTGAGAAATTGCGGGACAGCGGGTTTGTTTTGGGTAATTTCCATCGTATTACTGCTGATCCGGCCGCCAGGCAGTTCAATCTGAGGAAAGCGCTGTTTATTGATCTGGAGACAACAGGCCTATCCGGCGGCACCGGCACCTATGCCTTCCTGATAGGATTGGGGCATTTTGAACTGGATCACATTGTCGTGCGGCAATATGTCTTGCCGGATTTCCAGCATGAGTGGCTGATGTTGAATATGGTTGAGAATATTTTGCTGTCCTATGAACATCTGGTGAGCTTCAACGGAAAATCTTTTGATATTCCACTGCTGCGAAACCGATTTATCCTGAACAGAATCGATTCCATGCTGGATGACAAAAACCATATCGATGTGCTGCACGCCTCCCGCCGGCTTTGGAAAAGAAGGCTGATCTATTGCGATCTGCAAAACCTGGAATATGCCATTCTCGGGCAGGAGCGCCACGATGACATTCCCGGGGAGATGATTCCCCAGATCTATTTTGAATACATCCGGAAGCGCAAGGCAGGCCTTTTGCGGGATGTGCTGGAGCATAACTACCACGATATTGTGAACATGATGCTGTTGACCCTGCAGATCGGGCAGATATCAGAAAATCCCCTGCAGGCATTGGAGCATTCCGAAGACATCTTTTCGCTGGCCAGATTTTATTATCAGAACAAAGAATATTCGGAAACCGTACCGCTGCTCGAGTTTCTGCAGCAGAATAATTCCGATCGGCCGGACCGCAGGGAAGCGCTTTTCCTGTTGTCCATGACCTACAAGAAAATGGGAGACCACCGGAAAGCCGGTGATTTGTTTCAGCAGCTGCTGGAGGAGCAGCATGATCACCCCGAGGCGATTGAGGAACTGGCCAAGTATTATGAGCATAAGGAGAAAAATTATGCGGCTGCCCTGGAGCTGGTGGAGCAGGGACTGGAATACATTGAGCTGCTGAAGCAGTTGGGTCGCAATAATCCGCTGATCGATCTCAGGGAGTCTCTTTTGCACCGGAAAATGCGGCTGCAGACAAAAATGGAGAATTTCAAAGCGGAAAACCGGGGGAACCCGGAATAGCCAGATGCATGGATTCGTTGAGTTTGACACTTTAATTGGGTCGCAACAAAAAAAGTCCGGTTTGATAAATCCCGGACTTTTTCAATTAATGTAAAAATGGTACTATTTTACTTTCAGGAGCTTCACCTCGAATATCAGGGTGGAATTCGGCGGAATGACATTGCCTGCTCCCCGTTCCCCATAGGCCAAATCGGGCGGGATGATTAACTGTCTGATACCGCCGACTTTCATCCCCGCAACGCCTTCTTCCCAGCCGGGTATAACCTGGCCCATTCCCAACTGGAATTCAAACGGCTTATTTCTGGGGATGGAGCTGTCGAAACGGCTTCCATTGGTCAGCCATCCGGTATAATCAACCACCACCACGTCCCCGTTTTTGGCCTCCTTTCCGGTGCCAACCTTAATATCCGCGTATTTCAATCCGTCAGGAGTTGTTACATATTGACTGGCAGGTATCTGAGCCGGTTTATCCAGATTTACCGTTTCCTTGCTGCTCTTCGAACAACCGAATACCAGTGCCAGAAGCAAAATGACCAAGAATCCAGCCCGCATTTTATTCCTTTCTTTTTTAGATTCGGAAAAATATAGAGGATTTATTCAGGAGATACAAGAATTAATGAGAAACAGGAAGCAAATATTTTAAGCATTTGGTGAAGGAACCCGGATTCGTTTAAAATGAGATAGAAAGGATGAACAATTAAAACGAAGAGGAGGGCCCTGGAGCAAAATTTAATTTATCAGAACTCCGGGCCATCTTGGATAGTAAGAGAAAGAAAATCAAAAATTAGATAGTTATGATCGAAAGAAAATATATACAGGAAGAAAACAAAAAATTACGGCGTCTGCAATTGATGATTGATCTTACGGTACAGTTACTATATCAGACCGCTGACCTGACACTCGAAGAGGGGATTAGCTATATTCAAAATGCCCGCATCTTTGCACTTTCAATGTTTCCGGATAAGGGAGATGTTTTTGATCTTATCTACAAACCTCGTATGCTGCGTGTGCTAAATGAACGTGGTGTTCTGAAAGTCTCTCGAAATTAGTATTTAAAAGCGACACAATAATCAGAGATGCGATATTTAAAGTATTGTACTTTAAAAAGATTTTCCTATGTTCAAAATTGACGAAAACGATAAGAAATATCAGGAGCTCATTGAAAAGTATCAAAAACCTTTTCTTGAGTTGGTGACTGAGGTATGCAGTTATAATCCGGGATGCAACAGGGATCTGCTAATGAAGGCCTTTCATTTCGGAATCTGGGCCCACCGGGATCAGTTCAGGTATTCCGGTGAACCATATTTTGAGCATTGTCTGAATGTAGCTAAAATCCTGGCAAAATTCCGCATGGATAGCACGACCATCGTCGCCGGATTGCTGCACGATGTCGTTGAAGATACCGGTTTTACGCTGGATGATCTCAAGGAAATGTTCGGTCGGGACATTACCAATCTGGTCAATGGCGTTACCAAGATCAGTGAAATCAGCGGGCGCAAATCCCTGAGCATTGAGCTGCGCCAGGCGGAAACTTTCCGCAAGATGCTGCTGTCGATGGCGAGGGACATTCGGGTCATCATCATCAAATTCGCGGACCGCCTGCATAATATGAGAACCCTGCAGCACGTGGCGGCCCGCAAAAGAATGCGGATTGCCCTGGAGACCAGAGACGTGTACGCGCCGCTGGCACATCGCTTTGGTATGGCACAGTTGAAAAGTGAACTGGAGGATTTGTCCTTTAAGTTTACAGATAATAAAGCCTATACGGATCTTGCGCGCAGACTGAATGAGAAAAAAGAGGAACGCGAAAAATATATCCAAAAAATTATTGAGCCGATCAAAACAGAATTGACTGAGCACAACATTCAGTCCGAGGTTTATGGCCGCCCGAAACATTTATACAGCATTTACAAGAAGATGAAAGTGCGGAATAAACCGCTGGAAGAGATTTATGACCTATTCGCCATCCGGATTATCGTGAATGAAGTAGCGGAGTGTTATTATGTTCTGGGGATTATCCACAATCTCTTTATTCCGGTTTATGAACGATTTAAAGACTATATTGCAATGCCTAAATTCAACGGGTATCAGTCCCTGCATACAACCGTGGTGGATCATTCCGGGAGAATGATTGAGGTCCAGATCCGCACCTGGGACATGCACAGGATTGCAGAGATGGGTATTGCCGCTCATTGGCGCTACAAAGAGGGCAAGGCTATCGAATCGAAGGATGATATTGATTCCAAACTGGTGTGGGTGCGGCAGCTTCTTGAACAATATGATGAAGGTGAGACTGTTGATGCCAAGGATTTTCTGGACAGCCTCAAAATCAACCTGTACCAGGATGAAGTGTTTGTTTTCACCCCCAAAGGTGATGTGATCAATCTGCCCAAAGGGGCAACGGCCGTGGATTTTGCCTTTGCGGTTCATACCAATGTGGGTATGCACTGCATTGGGGCCAAAGTGAACGGAAGAATAGTGCCGTTGAAAGCTGAATTACACAGCGGAGATCAGGTTGAAATTATAACCAGCCAGAATCAGCATCCCAGTCAGGACTGGCTGACGTTTGTCAAAACCAGCAAGGGGCGGCATCATGTTCGCAAATATCTACGGGAGATCCAGTTCGAGTACAGCGTAAAGCTGGGCGAGGAAATTATAACAAAATATTTCCGGAGATATCATCTGAAATTAACGGATGAAAAAATTACCGAACTCGTCCAGAAACTGCATTTTGAAGATCCCCAAAATTTGAAGGCGGCCATCGGCAGGGGAGAGATATCGGTTGAAAAAATATTCTCTGTTCTCTCCGATGAGCAGATAAAAGAGCCCAAAGATACAATTATCGATAAAATCCTCCGCCGCGGAAAGAAGCATTCCGCGGTCCAGGTCGAGGGAATAGATAACGTTGTGGTTCACATTGGAAAATGCTGCCAGCCGGTGCCGGGCGATGAAATTATCGGGTATGTTACGCGGGGGAAAGGCGTGACCATCCACCGCACAAATTGTCCCAATATCCAGCGCCTCATCGAGAAAAGCGACCGGACCATTGCGGTAAATTGGACGGTGGAAGTGGAGGAGCGCTTTAAGGTACAATTGTCACTTCTGGGGGAAGACCGCAAAAATCTTCTCCGGGATATCACACAGGCCATTTCCGCCCAGAATACCAATATCATTCATGTCGATTTGAAAACAAAAGACAAACTGGTTATGGGGAAACTGATAGTAGAGGTAAAAAATCTGCCGCACCTTACCCGGATTATCAACGCCATCAATAAAATAAAGGGTATGCTGAGCGTGGAGCGTGTGGAAGGATTTGCAAAACGAAATATAGCATAAAGATAAATAAATAAGAGGAGAATGAGAGAATGTCAGATTATGTCTATCTTTCCAAGGAGGGATACGAGAATCTTAAGAAGGAATTGGATGAGTTAAAACAGGTAAAGCGACCGGAACTCTCTCAGAAGATATCGGAAGCGAGGGATTTTGGTGATCTGAAGGAAAATGCAGAATATCACGCTGCTAAAGAGGCGCTGACGCTTCTTGAAGCCAAAATCACCCAGTTGGAGCAGACCATACACAGAGCAAAAATCTTAAATAAAAATGATATGGCCAAGGACAAAGTAACCATACTGTCCCAGGTAAAACTGAAGGATTTAAAAAGGAATGCCGAAATTGAGTATACACTGGTGGCCGCAGAAGAATCGGATTTCAAGATGAATAAAATATCAACGACCTCTCCGGTGGGAAAAGCGCTCCTCGGAAGGGAGAAAGGGGATGTGGTTGAGATCAGGGTTCCTGCCGGTATGCTGAAGTATGAAATATTGGATATCAAATTATCTATCTGAATGTAACTTTGTTAGGTTAGATTCGTTAATGGGTACTATAAAAATGTTAGGAGAGTATTGATGGATGAAGTTAATAAAGAGGTAAAAAAATTTTACAGGTCCCGCGCAGACCGTTTTATCGGCGGCGTCTGCGGAGGCTTGGGCGAATATTTCAACATCGATGCGAATCTTTTCCGGATATTATTCGTGGTCTTTACCTTTATCGGTGGGATGGGCCTGATTTTATATGTGGCCTCACTTATCATTGTACCTGAGAATCCTTCCCAGGAAGTTGAAACAAAAAGAAGCGAAAAGGATAAGACTGTCCTCTGGGCCCTGCTTTTCATTATTCTGGGTGTCGCCCTGCTATTCAGGCAATTTGGCTTTTATGAATATTTCAGATTCTGGAATATACCGTGGGGAACTATCTGGGCATTTTTCCTGATTGGCATCGGGCTGCTGCTGATATTTTCATCAAATAAAAATGCCAAAAACTCTGAAGAGGGCCAGACCGACCGCTTCAACCTTCCCGATATAAAAAAGTTGTACCGCAGCCGGGAAAACAGAATGCTCGCAGGGGTCTGCGGCGGGATCGGGGAATATTTTAATATCGATCCTTCAATCGTGCGGCTTCTCTGGGTGCTGGGTTCAGTTGCATCGGTGGGCCTTGGGATTCTGGTATATGTGGTTTTGATTTTTGTATTTCCTGAAAAATCCCAAAATGAGGAAGCTATATAAAATGGAGAAGCATTCTAAATTTTCGGGATTATCCTTGATATTGCTGGGTTTGTTGATATTGCTGTATCAACAGGGAATTGATGTGTTTACATGGCAATATGTTCGCAGCTATGGCTTCATCCTGCTGGGCTTATTCTTCCTGTTTAGGGGAATAAAAAATCCAGTCAGGGGTGGTGTTTATTTGGGATCTTTCCTGATCCTTATGGGGCTTTATTTTGGCCTGGCAATGTATGATATTTATGAGTTGTCTAGGGGATTGACAATCAGTTTATTTACAATCGCTCTGGGAGTGCCATTTTATAGTTTATTCGCATTCAAAGAGAGAAAGTGGAGCTACCTGCTTTATGGGAATCTAATTACGCTGGTCGGGATTTTATTCCTGTTAGAGTCATTTGGAGAATTGCCGCCCGAGTTTTTGCAGCATAATTTCGATACCTACTGGCCTGTTTTGCTGATTCTCTGGGGTTTGACGACCATGATAGGTGCAGCGGAGAGAAAAAGCAAAGTTCACATGCAGAAATATTAGATTTCTGAATTTGCGTGATTTGTTATATTAGAGAGGATAAAAAAAGCGGATAAAGAATCATTTCACTTCTTTATCCGCTTTTTCATTAATTTTCTGTCGTTCCAGCCTCGCCGCTCTCCAGTTTTGCCAGGGCAGCTTCCGGATTCTCCTTGAATTTATCTTTGCAGTAAGTACTGCAGAAGCCATAGATCTGACCTTTATAAACTGCTGTATCGGCTATGGCATATTTGGTAAGATCCATTCCACAGGATAGATCTTTGGCTGTAGCGAGCATATCTGCGGAAATATTCAATTTATTTTCTGTCTTCATTTTCATTTCATTCTGTGCCTGGGCATCCGATTGTTTCTTGGTGCTGCAGGAAAAAGAAATTGATAAAAGGATCATCAGTGTGACCACGCTTGTTGCAAAAAACTTCATAGTCTTCTCCTCTTCTTTTGAGAAAGAATTTATCACAATTTATGAGACAATCCAAATCTAATCATATATCGAAGACATTTTGAAGAGTATCCGTGGCCAGGGTTTTTTAATATGAGGCAATGCGGGCGAACGGGCGGGAATAATATTTTCTTTTCAATCTCAAACATTTATTATATATTTCCCAATAATATATGGATATGCGGATATCATAATATGAATACGGAATTGACCGATTTTTTTAAAGCGCTGGGTGATGAAACCCGTCAGCGTATTATCAATTTGCTTCTGCATTATCCGTCGCTTAATGTAAATGACCTCTCCCGGATACTAGAAATTCCGCAGAGCAAGATCTCCCGCCATCTGGCTTTGCTCCGCCACGCCGATTGGCTCATTTTCACCAGACGTGATAAATGGGTTTATTACAGGATCAATCCCGAACTTGATCCTCAATTTCTTGATAGCATCAGACTGCTATTCAAGGATTATCTCCGCCTTACGACTGACCTAAAGAAAGCCCAAAATGAATTATAGACGAATAGGCCGTCCGTCACAAATAAAGGATGATTGGGAAGACCGTCTTTTGAAACAAAAATCACATAGAATGGGTTAGAGTACATGATCGAAACAGAAATAACTTGCATTTTTCATATGATTGTCATAAAATCTACACAATAATTAATTTAACCAGAGGAGGTGTGAAATGACGAAAAAGTTAATGGCCTTTGGGCTGATTGCGACGGTGCTTTTGATGTTCTCCTTGAACGCATTTTCCCAAGAGCAGGAGTTCAAGTATGTGGGAGCAAAAAAATGCAAAATGTGCCACAGCTCGAAGAAAAGCGGCGAAGCATATCCCATTTGGGAGAAATCAAAGCATGCTCAGGCATATGCCACACTCGCTTCCGACGAAGCTAAAACGATTGGAAAGAAGATGGGAATCGATGATCCGCAAAAAAGCGATAAATGCCTGAAATGCCATGTGACAGGTTTTGGCAAACCCGCAAAGAT
This sequence comes from Calditrichia bacterium, assembly GCA_037381445.1. Taxonomy (GTDB): domain Bacteria; phylum Calditrichota; class Calditrichia; order RBG-13-44-9; family RBG-13-44-9; genus JARRQT01. Next base: position 314 of record JARRQT010000134.1, on the reverse strand, counting down.
ATTTGAGGCCAGCTTTTCCATTGAAGAAGGCGTGGAATGTGAAGCTTGCCACGGACCAGGAAGTGAATATAAGTCCATGAAGATTATGAAAGAAATTTACGCAGGAAAAGTAGATGGTGCCAAGTATGGTTTAGTTAAGCCGACCAAGGAAGTATGTGTAGGTTGCCACAATGAAGAGTCGCCCACATTCAAGGAATTCGATTTCGCTGCCGCTGCGAAAGTAATCGCCCATCCGATTCCTAAAGAATAGTTATCATCTTTTTTTGATTAAAAAGGGCTTATTTGCATAAGCCCTTTTTTATTAATTATAATTT
>JARRQT010000133.1:0-14160 GCA_037381445.1 Calditrichia bacterium | reverse complement strand
CTTGTTTAAGCAAGTGCGGTTCGCATGTATTTTAAGAAAGATAAATGAAAGATGACAGAAAAAATAAGATTAAATCCGGGAGCGTCTGGAAATGATTCAATGGAGCGGGCGATTGTCAACCCCGCAGCGCTGCATAATGCAGAAAACGCTGTCCGCTGCGAAACGCAAAGTGCTGGCACCGAAAAATGAAGTGAAAGGCCCAAAAAGGCAGTGAAGAAAATAAAGTGACGGCATTCAGAGGCTGGCAGGGGAATGGCGATTGTTGTTTCAGGTTCTTTTTCTTTTTTTGTTAACGATAGCGATAAGGTGATTTGCCTTTGTAGAAAACTTCAAACCTAAAATCGCCACCGCGTGGCAAGTTCACCTTACCGCCGGTTACGTTCTTCAGGAGGCGAAAATAAAATTAGTATTTGATTATTTGACGAGGAAATTCTATATTTCGTCAAGTAACGAAATGAACGAATGGAAAGCGCTTTGTATAAACGACCGGAAATAAAATCAGGACAGGCCTGCCATGGAAAAAATAAGTGGTAAATTATCCTTTCTGGACCGCTTTTTAACGTTGTGGATTTTTTTAGCAATGTTTGCCGGTGTCTTTTCCGGCTACCTGCTGCCGGGCATCGCCGGATTCTGGGACACCTTTTCGGTGGGCACCACCAATATTCCCATAGCCATCGGTCTCATTTTGATGATGTATCCGCCCCTGGCCAAAGTGAAGTACGAGGAGTTAGGCGATGTATTTCGGAACGGCAGGGTGCTGGCACTCTCCCTGACGCAAAACTGGATCATCGGGCCGCTGTTGATGTTTCTGCTGGCCATTGTTTTTTTGAGAGACTATCCCCATTATATGGTCGGACTTATTATGATCGGCCTGGCGCGCTGCATTGCCATGGTGATTGTGTGGAACGAACTTGCCAAAGGGGATACGGAATATGCTGCCGGACTGGTTGCCTTCAATTCGATTTTCCAGGTGCTGTTCTTTTCGGTATATGCCTATGTTTTTATCACCGTGCTGCCCGGCTGGCTGGGACTGCAGTCTTTTGCAGTGAATGTCACCATTGGCCAGATCGCGGAAAGCGTTTTCATCTACCTGGGCATTCCTTTCCTTGGCGGGATTTTAACCCGCTTTACCATGCTGAAGGTCAAAGGGAAAGATTGGTATGAAAGGAAGTTCATTCCAAAAATCAGCCCCATTACGTTCATCGCGCTGCTGTTTACCATCATCGTCATGTTTTCCTTGAAGGGCGAATATATTGTCAGAATCCCGATGGACGTGCTGCGGATTGCGGTGCCGCTGGTATTTTATTTTGTGATCATGTTTCTGGTGACCTTCTATATGGGACGAAAGGCCGGGGCCGATTATCCCAAAACAGCGACCCTGTCCTTTACCGCTGCCAGCAACAATTTCGAGCTCGCCATCGCGGTGGCAGTAGCCGTGTTCGGGATCAATTCCGGCGAAGCCTTTGCTGCGGTCATCGGCCCGCTGGTGGAAGTGCCGGTGCTGATCAGCCTGGTGAATGTGGCCCTATTTTTCAGGAAAAAATATTTTGAACCTGCAGCGGTTAGCACGAGGAAAAAAGCGTGATCATAAAAATTTTGGGCGCCAATTGTTCAAGGTGCCGGCGCCTGGAAAACCGGGTTCGTCAGCTGCTTGAGAAAAATGCCCTGCAGGCGGAAGTTCGGAAGGTGGATGACTTCCGGGAAATGATAAAATACGGTGCAATGATGATCCCGGGGCTTGTCATAAACGAAAAGTTGGTATGGACCGGTTCCGTGCCCAGCGATGAAAGGATTTTAAAATGGCTAAAGGAGAATTGAGATGCGCAAGCTGCTTTATCTAACGATGATTCTGATTTTGGCAGGAGCATTCACATTTTGCTGCAATGAACAACCCGGTGAGTCGAAACAAGCCGAAACCAAGGCAGGTTCAGAGAGCGGTGCCTCCGTGCGAGACAATGGAGAGGTTTCCGAATCCGCTGTTGCGAAAACAAATGCACAGGAGGCTGCCAAGGCCGAGCCAATCCTGGCCGATGAAAAAGCACAGATTACCTTTGTCGAGCTGGGGTCGGTAAACTGCATTCCCTGCAAGAAGATGCAGCCGGTCATGAAGTCGATTGAAACCAAATATGCCGGACAGGTAAAAGTGGTTTTCCATGATGTCTGGACCGACGAAGGAAAACCGTTTGCCCGCCAGTACGGAATACGGCTCATCCCCACGCAAATATTTGTGGATGCTGCCGGCAAAGAAATCATGCGTCACGAAGGCTTTTTCCCGGAAGGGGAAATCGATGCCTTTCTGCAATTGCATGGCTTGAAGGCGCAATAGCGGTGATGGCCCTTTGATTGAAAATCTATTTGCTTCACTGACTACATCCATGAGCGGCGCTTTTGAGATCGCGCTGGCCGCGGCCTTCGGCTGGGGGATGCTCAGCATTCTTCTGAGCCCCTGCCACCTCACCAGCATCCCGCTTATCATCGGCTATATTTCCAGCCGCGATGAGAAGATCAACCTGGGAGGCTCGTTTCGGCTATCCCTGGTTTTTGCGCTGGGTATCCTGCTGTCTATCGCGTTAATCGGTTTTATAACGGCTTCCCTGGGGCGCATCATCGGTGACGTGGGCCGCTGGGGCAACCTGGCGGTGGCAGCGGTGTTCATTGTCGTGGGCCTTTACCTGCTCGATCTCGTTTCAATTTCCTGGAACAGTATCGGGATTCATCCCCGAAAAGGCCAGGGCCTTGCCGGTGCCTTTGGCCTGGGCCTGGTGTTTGGCATTGGACTGGGACCCTGCACATTTGCCTTTATGGCGCCGGTGCTGGGGGCAGTGATGAGTCTCGCAGCCGCCGGATGGGCGAAGCCCATGCTGCTGGTCAGCGCTTTTGGCTTAGGGCACTGCACAGTGATTACCGGCGCGGGAACGCTTTCGCAGGCCGTGCAGCAATATCTCAACTGGACCGAAAAATCGGGCGTTTCCCGAATAGTCAGAAAAGTTGCCGGTGCATTTGTTTTATTAGGGGGTGGATATTTTATTTTTACCATGTTTTAGTATCGATCCATCATGGGCAGCAAATTGGCAAAAACATGCAAGGCTGCGGGGGAGCGGCCGGAACCAATGCATACACCGGTCATGTCTTTTCATCATGATTCATTGACCCCCTGCAGGATGATTAAAATGCTGGATTTTCCATTTTACGTCACTTTCCGGCATCTGGCCATTTTAAATTGATGCCGGGTTCATTAGTGATACTAAGAGAGGTGGGTGGTCAAAACCTGCCATCGATGCGGGGCTATCCGATGCGTAAATGTCCAAATGAATAAAAAATGATACAAAAACGGGGGAGTATATATGGATTGGCAAAACTGGTTTTTTGACTGGGAATCGGCAAAAACCGAAAGTCAACAATCCCGAAAACCGATATTGTTGCAGTTCCATCGGGACACCTGCTCCGGTTGCAGGAAGCTTTATGTGACGACTTATTTGGCTGAAACTGTGCAGCAGGAATTATATCAATGGTTTGTGCCAGTACGTTTGGATATTTTAAAGGACAGGCAGGTTCGGCGGCTCTATTCCGCACAGTGGACGCCCTCATTTTATTTTGTGGATCATCGCGAACGGCTTTACTACCAGTTACCGGGCTATCTGAATGAATTGGATTTCCGCTTGCTGATGCGTCTGGGATTGGCCTCCGTTCTGATGCCGGGCGGTAAATATGACCAGGCAATCAGCATCCTTGAAGATCACTGGGATAATTTCAAAGAGAATCCTCAGGCTGCTTCTCTTCTTTTTCGGAAAGGAATGGCCATCTACTTAAAAACACGGGACAACCTTCAATTCCGAAATATTATGCAGCAAATTCAGGAAAATTACCCGCAAAGCCCCCAGGCCAGACAGTGGCCCTGGATTGAGGGCGGGTTTTCAAAGAACTCCCAATAAAAAATATTTATTCTTTTATATGGAACAGCACATTGATATATTCGTATGTAAGTAAGTGATTACATGAAGGAAGAAATATGGAAAGACAACCCACTGAAATCCGGCAGGCGCAGATCAAAAGGGCGGTGCTGGAAATCATTGCCACGGAAGGGTTGCAGCAGCTTTCCACCCGCAACCTGGCCCAAAAGGTGGGCATCAGCGAGGGGGCGGTTTTCCGGCATTTCGCCAGCAAGCGCGATATTATTCTTGGGATCATGGAGGATGTGCAGCAGGATCTGCAGGGTTCGCTGCGCCGAATCTCAACGGACGGCAAAGATCCCGATGAACGGCTGTTTGAATTTTTGTGCGCTCACATTCAATATTTGCTGAAGAATAAGGGGATTACCATCCTGCTCTTTTCCGAGGCCGCGCATATGAACGACAGCGAGCTGAAATCGCATCTGCGCACGATCCTGCTGGAACAGAAGCAGTTTGTGAGCAAAATTATTCAGGACGGCATCGTGGCAGGCCGCTGGGACCCCGAGCTTCATGTGGAAAATGTGGCGATGCTTTATATGGGAATTCCCATTACCCTGAATATCGAGCTGGTCCTGAATCCCCAGGGCCTGCAGACTGAAAACTTCTGCCAGCGCATGAAATGCCTGCTGGACCGGGTATTGAATAAAAAATAATATTTTTTTGTCAATAAAGTAAGTAAACGATTACTTGGAAATAATGAAAATCAATTTACAGGAGAATATCATGATTACCATACCTGATTGGCTGTATGAATTTCACGGACACAAATGTCCCTTTGTGGTGATGGGCTATCGCATGGGGTTACTGGCCTTGAACGAATTGGGGGTAGGCCGCATCAAAAACCACGAGATGTTTGTTTTCTCGGAGATGGGCATCGGACATCCGCAAGGGTGTTTGCAGGACGGCATCCAGGCAGCCACCTCGGCCACCTTTGGCAAGGGACAGATGCATAAACTCTTCTATGGAAAGATAGCTGCCGTTTTTTACTATCCAGGAAAGACACCGCTGCGCATGGCCTTGAAAAATGAATTCAGCGATAAACTGGCGCCCCATGAATTTTTTCACCTGCGCAAACAGGGCGTGGCGCCATCGGAGGTCCCGGCCGGGGTAGCCGATGACATCGTGAAGGCAGTGCTGGCGGCACCGGATGAGGAATTGTTCAATCTCAAGCAGGTGCCGGATTTCAGTTTCCAACCGGTGAAAGGTTCTTTTAACAAGGAAAAATGTGAAGTGTGTGGCGAATATGTCTTTGAGCGTTATCTGCGTCGCCGGGACCGAAAACTGGTCTGCATTCCCTGCTCGGGACAGGAACCGGCCGAAAGAACCATTTACCTGCCGCTCGCGAAAGGGGAGTAGAATGGTTTATGCCATATCTTTTGTGGTAATCTCGCTGGCTTCTTTTGTATTTGTTATGCTGGGCCTGGGAGGGGCCATGGTCTATGTGCCGGTGCTCAAATGGGCAGGTTTTTCGGTGAAGGAGGTCGCCATTCCGCTGGGCCTGCTTCTCAACGGCCTGACCACTCTGCTGGCGCTTCCGGCTTATGCCCGCAATAAACTGGTGGACTGGAAAGGCGGATTTGCCATGGCAGCGGCCGCATTCGTGGCGGCGCCCGTCGGCGCCGTGGTTACCAATTATGTTCCGGTTAACCTCCTGCTCATCCTGTTTGCGGCAGCGGTTGTTGTTGCCGCCGGACGCATGGTTTTTATCTCCCGCCAGCCGGAACCGGAAACCTTGCTTTCCATGAAAAAGCGGGCTGTTATCGGCGGGCTGGTGGGAGCTTTTGCCGGGTTTCTGGCCGGCCTGCTGGGTGTAGGCGGCGGCTTTATCATGGCGCCCCTGCTGATGTGGATGGGCTACAAGACCAAACAGGCGGCGGCCACTTCGGCCTTTGCGGTGACGTTTTCCTCATTCTCCGGATTCCTCGGACATGTGGCGGCCGGCCATTTCAACTGGCTGCTGACCGCAATCCTGGTGGTTGCGATTCTGATCGGTTCCCAACTGGGCAGCCAGTTCATGATCCATAAAGCCAAACCGAAATGGGTGAAGCAGCTCTATGCGGTCGTGCTGCTGGCGATTGCGGTTAAACTCATTGTAGGTGTGATCTGATGAGGCTGATTTGCACGGATGGTCATTATTTTATAAATTTTATGTCGGTAAAATATGTCAAGAAAACCAGGTTTATCACATAAGAGCATCCATATGCCGGGGGTAAAAATGTCTGATCATTCATCGAAGGGCAATCTTGCTTTGACCTTAAGCGGCGGCGGAGCATTGGCCGCCTACCAGGTTGGTTTTTTGCGGCGGCTCCTGCAGTATCATCCTGAACTCAATTTTCCGATCCTGACCGGGATTTCTGCCGGAGCAATCAACGCGGCTTATCTTGCAAATTACAACGGTTCATTCAAGCAGGCGGTGGACAGCCTGTATGCCTTATGGGAAAATATTATGATCAGCCAGGTTTTCAGAGTGGACGCGCCGGCTATCTTTTTGGATCTTTTTAAGCGGCTTTTTCATGCGTTCAGCTTAGGGTTTATAGAGCGTTCCCGATTTCGAAGCCTGGTCCGCACGGAACCCTTACGGCAATTTCTGGAGGAACATCTGAAGCCGGAAAACGGCATTATCCCCGGAATAGAAAGAAACATTCGGAACGGCCGCCTTCATGCCGTCGCTATTTCAGGTACCAGTTATGCCAGTAATCAAACCATTACCTGGACGGAAGGCTGTTGCCTGGTGGATTGGGAGCGGCCCAATCGGGTCAGCCATGCAACCCGTCTGACAATCGATCATGTCATGGCATCCGCCGCTATTCCGGTCCTCTTCCCGGCAATCCGGGTTGCCCGCGAATGGTATGCCGACGGGGGAATTCATTTTTACTGTCCCTTCTCCGCGGCAATTCACCTGGGCGCCGACCGGGTTCTATCCGTATCAACACGCTACCAGGCCTCAGCGGGCGAAGGGGAAGAACCAGGCGTTCAGGATTATCCGTCCATGGCCCAGGTCATGGGAGTGTTGATGAATGCGGTGTTTCTGGATATGCTTGAGCAGGATGCCGCGCGACTGGAACTTACCAATGGGTTGCTGGAAAAATTACCTGAAGAGGCCCGTTACGGAAAACGAGTCGTTAGAACTTTTATCAGGCGGCCTTCCAGGGATTTGGGGGAAATAGCAGAGCATTTTGAACCCGCCTTACCCTTCTTTTTCCGGCAGATGCTGCGCAGCCACGGCACCAACAAATCTTCCGGCCGGGACTGGCTGGGGATGCTGATGTTCCAGCCCGATTATGTGCGAAACTTGCTGGAGCTGGGTGAAAAAGATGCGGAAGATAAAAAAGCCGAAATCGAGGACTTTCTTTCATGAACTTATATATGAATTCCGAACATTTTAAAGTGCAGAAAAAGAGTTTGCGGCAAATTGTGAGGCCTGACTTGAAAGAGGAATCGTCATTGAAGAACAGAAAAATATGCCATGCGGGACGGAACTCCGGCTGGCACGTGGGGCCTGTTTTGGTCATCTGGATGTTTATGACCCTGTTGTTTGCCTCAAAGTCCTTTTCGCAATCAACCAGTCTGAACGGTTACCTGCAAGGCCGGTTCACAGATGATTACCGGGAAGTGACCGGCTTTTCCATCCGCCGCGCCAAGTTGTGGGCCCTGGGCCAGGCCCCGGTGCCGGGGAACTGGTTCTATAAAGTGCAGGGAATCTTCCGCTATCAGAATGAGGGCAGTTTTACTCTGCAGGATGTTTATGGTGAATACCGGCCTGGTTTGGGTTACTTGCGGCTGGGACAAATGGTGCCGGATTTCAGCCTGCAGCGCAGCCAGCCGGATTATGACATACCGGTAGTGGAACGCGCCGGGGTTGTGAATGCACTGATACCGTCTGCCGAAACCGGTGCCCGGGATATCGGCGTTCAGGCACATATACAGCCTGCAAATAAAATCATCCAGGTATCGGCCGGAATGTTTAACGGCAACGGAGGGAATAGGGCGGGTAATGAGGACCGCAAGTTTCTTTTTACCCATCGCCTGCATTTTCTTTTCTCTTTGCCAAAAGGGATGGAAGCCGATTTCGGGTATTCGCTGGCTTTCCGGCAAAGCAGCGGCCTGGCATTTCCCAAAATCTATGGCAATAAATTTCTTTTTCATGGAAATGATTTTCGCTGGGGGCTGGAGTTTTTTCTGAGGCATTCAAAGTGGGCGGTTCAAAGTGAGTATATCGAAGCGCATCTTGGCGCGCGCAAAGCCAGCGGCTATTATTTGCTGGCGGATTATGGTTTCACCCCCAAGAATCAACTGGTAGGCTCGCTGGAAGAATACAAAGATTTGGATCCCGCAACCAGCGATGCGCCCTGGTATATATTGGGCTTTAACCATTACATTGCCGGGAACAAAGCAAAGATCATGCTGGACAGTCGGGTTCAGTTTGCGCGGCGAAGAACAAATTATCAATCAATCATACAATTCAAATTATTTTTTAACTAATCGAATAAGGAGAGGATGAATGGTAAATCCACAGGAATGGCTGGAATTCGGCCAAAAATTTCACGGACATAAATGTCCCGCCATGCCCATGGGGCTTCGGGTTGCGGCGGCGGCCATGAATGCATTGAATGTTGAGAGAACCGGAGACAGCGCCCTTTTGGCCATACTCGATCTGGGTGAAGACCATTGCGCCACCTGTTTTGCAGACGGCGTGCAGGTTATCACCGGCTGCACTTTCGGAAAAGGCAATATCAAGAAGACGCACAAAGGGAAATGGGCCCTGACCCTGATCGATAAAAAGACGAAAAAGGCAGTGCGCGTGACACCTAAAGCTACAGCGATGCAGGCCAATAAACATACCGCATTTTTCAAGGACTATCGCGAAAAGGGCGTGCCGCCCACCCAGGTCCCGGATGATGTAGTTGAGCCGCTGGTGGTGAAGGTAATGTCAGCACCGGAAGAAATGATCATTAACCGCTCGGAGGTTTTTGATACGGATCACCGGGACCCGGCCCACAGCTTCAACAGCTTTGTCTGCGAGTATGTCCAATCCATCGGCAGGATGCGCGGATCAGGCGCCCTCACGTTCCTGACGGATCGCCAGGATTCGATTCACATGATGCTCGATATGGTCCGTCTGCATCTCAATGATAAAGCCTACCGGTACTATCTCGATGTCCCCGTTTGGCTCACGAAATTCCGCGGTCCTATTCCATCCGTCCGGTGTGTAATCAAGAAGCTGAATCACATAGTCTCTGTTAGCCCTGAGCAAAGCCAGGGATACATCAACCGGCCGCTGCGCATATGCCCAACGATCAGCCCAGGCGTCCTGCGGCAGTGCCCGGTACCAATCAAGTGAGAATTCGCTCCGGTCGTTGCCAAGCGCTTGTTTTATACACATTTTCCAAATATCATCACCGTCTGCAATATGATGTACGATTTGCCGGATGGTCCAGCCGCCCCGGGAGGGAAGCATATCCAGATCAGCCTTCAGCAGGCCAGAAAGGGCTTGTTCGAGCAAAGCCGGTCCGTTCCTGAAACGGGCCAGGACAGCGTCCCGGTCTTTTGGCGTTTTCATGCTGCCTCCGTAATTATCTTAAATCCGGTGGTTGACGCCTGATGATTTGGCTGAGCTGTCAACACCGCAACACAAAAATCGAGACGGTGAATCCAAGTCGAATTTATAGGCCAGACTTAAAATAAAGCATAGCGTTTTATTCGGCTTTAGCCAATTGTCATCCAATAATTTACCACAAGTTATCTAATGTTACTTCTGCAGAATCAATTTCTTTGTTTCTGAATATTCACCGGCTTGCAGTTTGTAGAAGTATATTCCACTTGGCAATCCTTCAGCTATCCAATTTACTTCATTTTCACCAGTTGGTTTGTAGCCATTAACCAATGTTTCGATTTTCTGACCGGCAAGATTATAAATTTGCAGATAAACATAGGAAGGGGCAAACAAGTAAAATTTGATCTTTGTAGATGAGTTAAATGGATTTGGAAAGTTTTGAGAAAGGCTGTAATCTCGGGGTATTTCATTGGTATGATGAATCGCAACTTCTTCTTCGGGGGAAAATACAACTGATAAGCTTGCATATACAGAGGCTTCACCATTTCCATCCGCTTCCACAGAGGAGGCTTGAACTACCGCATAAAAGTCGTGATTACCTGCAGATACATCATAAACACGGGTATGTGAGAAGGAGTTTCTATTGACATCGGCGTCCACTGCCTCTACACTGGTATGGCCGTCGTTTACCAGCCAATCAGGGGTATTGCTCGCCGCAAGTACAATTCTATCTCCTGCATCGGAGATACACGTGCCATCAAAATGAACCAATACTTTTCCGGGCAAAGGCGCATTGATATTAAGATGCCCGACGGTAACCGGATTGCCCCGAACATTGATACTGGTTTCAACAATTCCTTGGTGTTCTAAAAATGCAGCGTTTGAGACATTAGGAAAAAATTCAACTGTCAGGCTGGCATATATGGAAGCCTCACCGTTTCCATCCGCTTCCACAGAGGAGGCTTGAACTACCGCATAAAAGTCGTGATTACCTGCAGATACATCATAAACACGTGTATGTGAGAAAGAGTTTCTGTTGACATCAGCGTCCACTGCCTCTACACTGGTATGGCCGTCGTTTACCAGCCAATCAGGTGTATTGCTCGCTGCGAGTACAATTCTATCTCCTGCATCGGAGATACACGTGCCATCAAAATGAACCAATACTTTTCCGGGCAAAGGCGCATTGATATTAAGATGCCCGACAGTAACCGGATTGCCTCGAACATTAATACTTGTTTCATTGATTCCCTGGTGCCATGTTGTCATTTGAGCCAGACATTGGGCTGTTATTACCGAACAGAAGATTACGAGGCCAAACAAAATGAATAATCTTTTCATGATGAATCCTCCTAAAATTTTCCCTGAATGTTTTGGAAATCAGTCCAAAGCAAACAAATTAAGATTTTATTTGTTAATTTTTATAGTTTTGCATCCTGCTCTTGATGTCAAGTATGGCTGATATATCAACTGTAGCCAATTGATCTAAAATATTTTTAAATACAAACATTTGCATCCCGATGCCATTAACTTCTTCGGCTTAAATTGATGCTCTTGGTTTTTACCTTTTTTGCATAAAACAAAGATCCGGAACAGCAATCTGCACAAAACCTGGAAAACTTAGATCGAATTTCTTTCAGGAGTGGAGGAGCTTATTTCCCGTTCCGCTGGCAAATAATTCCAATAATACATAAAGTTTATTAAATCTATATTAAATAATCAATAGATATGACTGATATTTTTCAAAATTATTTAAAAAACCAGTTTGCGGTGGATACAAAATGGAGGCATGGTTCGACAGGCTCACCACAACCGTGGTTTGACAAATTCACCTCAATCCCAGAGGGGCAGGCTCACTAACCGGGGAGCGAAAACAGAAGACCGGAAACTGGATACAGAAAAGGCGAGGGGGCTCAGCCGGCCTTCTTTTCCACGGAACCGGCTGCTTTCACGGAAAGGGGGACATCCCCCCTTCTCCTCGCTTCGAAGGGAGGATTTATTGGGCTCTGCCAGAGATATAATTGACAAGGCGGTTTTCCTTGCTGGTAATTTGGTTCCTGCTGAGCCGCAGGAACGGCTAGGCGGGTGGCTTTGATATGGGGTGGTTCTTGCATCGGAACGGGCCATAGCAGGAACCAGTGCCGGTATTAGGCCAAGGCCGGATTATTATACCCTGGTAAATCAATCAGAAAAACCGGTTTCTTCCGCATCACTCCGCGGCAAGGTTCGGATTGTCACCTTTCTGTTTCCCTCTTGCTAGGGATACTCTCGCCCGGTTGTCATCATCGCTGGTGAGGAATCCGGCTAGTCTTCATCCGGCGCCGGCCCGCCGTGGTCACCTATTAAAACCCATTTGTTCCCCTGCTTCATCAGGATGTCGGTCCAGTTGCCTCTCCTCATGCTATCTTTTCCTTCTTTGTTCTGCACCAGTCGGGAATAGTAATAATGAACAATCGCTATATTGTCATGGACTTTGATGGCCACAGGTTTGATCTCCTGCAGCAAAATCTTATTGTTGGCAAAATCATAGCTCAGAGACTTGCGGGCCTCGGCCTTGGTGCCGGGAAGCGGATCCATGTTGAACCAGCCGCTGTAATCTTCATCGAAATAACTCATGAAGCCATCCAGATCACGTTTGGCATCCAGATCCCAGTATGTTTGGACATTCTTCCAGACTTCCAATTGCTTGGCAGACCATTCCTGTGCAACCAAGTGGTTCGATGCAAGAATTGTGAAGACTGATATTGCGAGAAGAATTCTGTTTAAAGACTTCATGACACTTCCTCCTTAGGGTTGGTTAATAATTTGATTTTTAATATGAGCCAAATTATATCCTAATGCGCTTCAGTAACCATCAGTCCACTTCCTGAAGCTCTTATTCTCACTTCCCGCCGGGTACTCCCAGTCCGGTTTTAGTCGCAAACCGCTGTTTTCCCGCCAGATGAAATCAATAGCAGAGTGTATATCCCTGTTTTCGGGGATTCTCAGCATATACAGCCTCCGGCTTCTCAGGAATCCATTTTTTATCTCGCAAGAAATGTTTTGGGTTGACAGGGCATCGCGAATGATTTCTGCCTGCCGTTTATCATAAGTGGCCCAGACAATGCCCTCTCTTCCCGCCAGGTAATCCTTTTCTTCAAATGCCGGAATGATTTCAATTTCGCTGTCAAAAGGAATCCTCGGCGGTTCATCATCGCCGATTTGCTGCCTGTCGATTATTTTCCCGGATGGCAGCTTTATCTTCCTAAATTTCTGGTATTTTCCGATTAAGGGTTTTATTCTTTTCATATTCGATCGACTTCCATCGTGGATACTGAAAATACAGGCAGAGATTCGTTGAAATTTTTTCAGCCAATAACTGCTTTAAATGTAGCAAAAACCGAATGAAATTTCTTGTCGATAAGGGGCAAAATTTTGTCTATTTTGCGCAAATGAGGGTATTGAAGAAAAAGCTGGTTATACCGTGATAGAGAGGTCTTGTTTAGAGTTTTTTAGTTGTAAATTTTTTGTATGATTAGATTGCGAAATTGCTGTTGCGGGTTTCTTTTTAATTTTTTCAAGGCAATTCAACCACTAGGCCATTTATCGAGATCATTGAGCAGGATTCAATAGCTGTCATTCTTGCAGTAGCGCAGTGAGAGTACTGTAATATCATCTCCCGGCGGCCGACTGTTGGTGTGGTTTTTCACTTCGGTGACAACATTCCTGTTCAGGTCTGGCAGGGATTGGGCGGCAGAAATTCTCAGAATTTTTTCCAGATTTTTCTCTGAAAATTCAATTTCTTTTTCATCCATTGCTTCAGTCACGCCATCGGTGTAAAGGAAAATCGTTTCATCATTTTTTAATTGTATTGACTGTTTGGAATACTGAAAATTCGCCAAGAAGCCCATGGGAATTCCATCAACCTCACGCAACATTGAGACTTTGTGATCGTCTCCAATTAAAAAAGGCTGATTATGTCCTGCATTGCAAAATTCCAATTCGCCGGTCCGGAAATTTAAGATTCCGTAAAAAACGGTGACAAACACATTCGGAACGCTTTCCTGTACCAAAACATTGTTAACCAGGTTAAGACACTCATTGGGAGGAAATCCTCTCAGTGCTGTTGCCTTTATGGTCGTCTTGCTGACTGCCATGAAAATAGCCGCCGGCACGCCTTTCCCGGAGACATCACCGATCAGAAACCCGAGTCGGTCATTGTCAATTTTAAAATAATCGTAAAAGTCGCCTCCAACCTCTTTGGCGGTTTCGATCGTGGCATTAATCTCAAATCCCTGTTCGACGGAGGAAGCCGGGAAAGATTTCGGCAGGATGGAGAGCTGAATGTGTCGGGCAATTTCCAGTTCCTGCTGAAGGGCTATGTATTCATCATGATCCCTTAACGCACTTTTCAATACTGCCAATTCCTGCAATGTTTTTGAGATGGTGGCTTCCAGATCATTCAAGTTGATTGGCTTAGTCACGAAATCAAAAGCTCCCCGGTTCATGGCGGTCCGGATATTTTCCATATCGCCGTAAGCCGACACAACAATAGATTTCAGAAGCGGCTTGTTCAGCTCCCGCATTTTTTCCAGGAGCGTCAGGCCATCCATCTGCGGCATGTTGATATCTGTCAGTACCAGATCGATCGCATGTCCGTTTTGCAGCACTTCCAGC
>JARRQT010000132.1:0-9395 GCA_037381445.1 Calditrichia bacterium | reverse complement strand
GAGCGGCAAGGACGCCATTTTCGGCCTTGATGCCTATCTCATGAAGCTGATGAACATCATCAAATCGGCGGCACACCGCTACGGTACCGAGCGCCGGGTGATTCTGCTCCATGGGCCGGTGGGCAGCTCGAAAAGTACTATCGTCAGATTAATGAAGAAGGGTCTGGAAAATTATTCCAAAACCGATAAAGGCGCGGTGTATTCATTTGAGTGGCTCAATGTACCCAAATTCTTCAGCGATCCGGAGAACTCTCCCCGGGAGACGGTTCCTTGTCCCATGCACGAAGAGCCGCTCAATTTGATACCCCGCGAAATCCGGCCGGATTTCATGCAGGATCTGTTGGGCAAAAAAACCGTTGATTATTTTCTGGACGGGGAGTTGTGCCCTTCCTGTCGTCAAATCCACCGGGAATTGGGCAGAATGTACGAAGGAGACTGGAACAAAATCATGGAACATGTTCTGGTTAAACGGATTGTTCTCTCCGAAAAAGACCGGGTGGGAATCGGGACTTTCCAGCCCAAGGACGAAAAGAACCAGGATTCCACTGAACTGACCGGTGACATCAACTACCGTAAAATTGCCGAATACGGCACCGACTCCGATCCCCGCGCTTTTAATTTTGACGGCGAATTCAATATTGCCAACCGGGGACTGATCGAGTTCATTGAAGTTCTTAAACTGGATGTGGCTTTCCTGTATGACCTGCTGGGTGCCAGTCAGGAGCATAAGATCAAGCCGAAAAAATTTCCCCAGACGGATATCGATGAGGTCATCATTGGACACACCAATGAGCCGGAATACAAAAAGCTGCAGAATAATGAATTCATGGAAGCGCTGCGCGACAGAACCGTCAAAATTGATATTCCCTACATTACCAAATGGAGCGAAGAAATCAAGATCTACAAAAAGGATTACGGGGATAATAAAATACGCGGCAAACACATCGCACCTCATACCCTTGAGATGGCGGCCATGTGGGCAGTGCTCACCCGGCTGGAGGAGCCCAAGAAAGCGGACCTAACCCTGGTGCAAAAGATGAAGCTGTACGACGGCAAGGTGATTCCCGGCTACACGGAAGACAATGTGCGGGAGCTTCGCAAAGAGGCCATGCGGGAAGGACTGGAGGGAATATCACCCCGCTATATTCAGGACAAAATATCCAATTCGCTGGTGAAGGACAGTGAAGAACCCTGCGTGAATCCCTTTATGGTGTTGAACGAACTGGAAAGCGGTCTGGATCATCACAGCCTGATTAACAGCGAGGAAAGTAAAAAACGCTATCGCGAATTGCTGAGTGTGGTGAAAAGAGAGTATTCGGAAATTGTGAAAAATGAAGTCCAGCGAGCCATCAGCGCGGACGAAGACGCCATTAAGCGGCTGTTCGCCAACTACATCGATAATGTGAAGGCGTACGTGCAGAAAGAGAAGGTCAAAAATAAATATACCGGTGAGGATGATGAGCCCAATGAAAAACTGATGCGCTCCATCGAGGAAAAAATTGAAATCCCCGAAAGCAGGAAAGATGATTTCAGAAGGGAGATCATGAATTACATCGGCGCCATGGCACTGGACAATAAAAAATTCCAATGGAACAGCAACGAGCGGCTTTCCAAAGCGCTGGAACTGAAGCTATTCGAAGACCAGAAAGACAGCATCAAACTTTCCAGCCTGGTTTCTTCGGTTATCGATAAATCGACGCAGGAAAAGATTGACGTGGTGAAAAGCAGGCTGATCAAGAATTACGGATATTGCGAAACCTGCGCTTCCGACGTATTGAATTATGTGGCCAGCATCTTTGCGCGCGGCGATATTCAGGAATAAACAGCGGGAGATATGTAATGTCGTTAATGAGCATCGATTATGATTATAATCGCTTCCGCCAGATTATCAAAGGCAAGATCAAGGAAAATCTGCGGAAATATATTTCCAGCGGCGAAATGATCGGGCGGAAGGGGAAAGACCTGGTGAGCATTCCCCTTCCCCAGGTCGATATTCCCCGGTTCCGTTTCGGCAACAACGGAAACGGCGGAGCGGGCCAGGGAAAGGGAGAACCCGGCACTCCCCTGGGCGGTGATGATGCGGAGGAAGGCGAAGGGAAAGCCGGGAATCTGCCGGGCGTCCATATTAAAGAAGTGGAATTGACCATGGATGAACTGGCGGAAATCCTGGGAGAAGAACTGGAGCTGCCCAATATTGAGCCGCGCGGTAAAAAACAGATTATCACCCGGAAAGATAAGTATACCGGCATCCGTAAAACCGGCCCCGAATCATTGCGCCATTTCAAGCGCACTTTTCGGGAGGCCCTCAAACGGCAGATTATATCCGGTCAGTTTAATATGGAAAAACCAAGCGTAACGCCTGTCCGGGACGACTTCCGCTACCGGTCGTGGAAAACCACCTCCCTGCCGGAAACGAACGCTGTGATCATCTATATTATGGATGTATCCGGTTCCATGTGGGATGAGCAGAAAGAAATCGTGCGCCTGGAGACCTTCTGGATTGATACATGGCTGCGTCACCAGTATAAGGGAGTTGAAACCCGTTACGTCATCCATGATGCGCAGGCGCAGGAAGTGGACCGCGATACCTTCTTTACCGTTCGCGAAAGCGGGGGCACCGTGATCTCCACTTCCTACGAACTCACCGAAAAAATCATTGAAAAGGATTATCCCGCGGAGGAATGGAATATCTATATCTTTCAGTTTTCCGACGGCGATAACTGGTCCCGCGAGGACAACTCCTACTGTGTTGAATTGCTGCAGTCCGAACTGCTGCCCAAGGTCAATCTTTTTGGCTACGGACAGGTGGAGAGCACCTACGGAAGCGGCGAATTTTTCGATTTTTTGGACCGCAATCTGGGTGAAAGCGAAAACATGGTACTGTCCCGCATTGAGAATAAAGATGAAATTTTCGAATCCATAAAAGATTTTTTAGGGAAAGGAAAATGAATTTACAGAAACAAATATTGGAAGTGCAGCCGGAAATCGAGGAATACGCCCGCAACTACGGACTTGATTTTTTCCCGACTGTATTTGAACTGATAGATTATGATACCATGAACCAGTTGGCTGCCTATGGCGGATTTCCCATCCGCTATCCCCACTGGCGTTTCGGAATGGAATACGACCAGCTGGCGAAAGGATACCGATATGGGCTGCAAAAAATCTATGAAATGGTTATCAATACCGATCCCTGCTATGCCTATTTGATGAATGTGAACAACCTGACTGACCAGAAACTGGTAATGGCGCATGTCTTTGCGCACTGCGATTTTTTCAAGAACAATTTCTATTTTTCCCATACCAACCGGAAAATGATCGACGAAATGGCAAATCACGGTACACGCATTCGCCGCTACATCGATAAATTCGGCCTGCAGGCAGTTGAGAACTTCATCGACACCTGTCTGACTCTGGAAAATCTGATAGATTACCATGCTCCCTATGTGCAAAGAAAACCGGAGAGCGGAAAGAAAAATCCGGAAGCGAATGCACCGAAAATCAAACGGCTGCGCAGCAAAAAATATATGGAAAAATACATAAATCCCCCTGAATTTATCGAACAGCAGATCAAAGATCGGGAAGCCAGGGAGCATGTACAGTATCCCTTTCCCCCCGAGCCGGAACGTGATGTGCTGAATTTCCTGATCGAATTTGCGCCATTGACAGACTGGCAGCGGGATGTCCTGGGAATCATTCGGGAAGAAGCCTATTACTTTGCTCCGCAGGGAATGACCAAAATCATGAACGAGGGGTGGGCCACTTACTGGCATTCCACCATCATGACCCAAAAAGCGCTGCACCCCGCCGAGATAGTGGATTATGCCGAGCATCACTCCGGAACGGTAGCCAGCCATCCAGGACGGCTGAATCCGTACCGTTTGGGCGTTATGCTGTTCAAAGACATTGAGGACCGCTGGAACAAGGGGAAATTCGGTAAGGAATACGAAGAATGTGACGATATTAAATTAAAGAGAACCTGGGATAAAAAAACCAATCTGGGCCGGCAGAAAATATTTGAGGTCAGGAAATTGTATAATGACGTGAACTTCATCGACACATTTTTAACTGAGGGATTTTCCCGGGAACATAATATGTTCTCTTTTGCATTTAATAAAGAAAATGAAAGGTATGAAATAGAATCCAGGGATTTTAAAGTCATTAAACAGCGTTTGCTGCAAAGTCTTACCAATCTGGGACAACCGATAATCAGCGTAATAGATGCTAATTTTAAGAATCGCGGCGAATTACTTCTTTTCCATCAGTTTGAGGGTGTGGAACTGGAGCAGAATTATTGCCATGATACCCTGATCAATTTGTATCAGATATGGAACCGTCCCGTCCATATTCAGACGAATTTGGAGGAAGAAGCGGTAATGATGAGTTATGAGGGAGAGGATATAAAAATGCAAAATATTTCCAGGAATTAAATCAAGAGGGGAATTAGAAGATGAATTTTGGAAGTATTATTTTAGGAAAAATCAAAGAAGAAAAAAGCAAGGCCGTTGAAAATAAACCGGGTGAGAAATTTATCACCACGCAGTACAACGAAGGCGGATGTCAGTTTCAGGTCAAGTTCAAAGACGTGGACAAGTATGGGATTGTGCTGGATTACATTGCTATTTCGCGGGGAACCCCAATTCTCGATCTGGACATTCTGAACAAAACCCTCAAGGAGCAGGCCGAAAAGGTGCAGGAAAAGATTACCTACTTGCTGGAAGATTTCAAATTGATCGAACTGGACATGATGAATAAACGGGCGCAGCTGCGCAGCTATCCTCCCCACAAGAAGGAAGATTCCAGGTTTTATTATGAAATTATGCTGGACGAAGGCAGCAAAGTCCATTTTCTGCGTTATGAATACTCCGCCGGGCAGCGACGCTTCGAGAAGATCACTTCGCAGCTTACTCTGGAAACCTTTGAGCGGTTAATTGACGATCTGGCGGAAGTGCTTTGCGAACAAACATAACATTCGACGAATCAGACATTTAATCGGTGTTTTATTTCTTTGAATAAAAAAATCCCCCGCCAGATCTGCTGCGGGGGATTTTCTATAAGTACTCCAATAGAATTATACTCATCATTCGCGGGATGCCGGGGGCGCGCAACGATCTACTTTTTTGATTCTATTTTTTTGATGGCGTCCTGAACGGCGTGCCACGAAAGCGTGGCGCACTTTACCCTGACCGGATACCTGGTAACACCCTTCAGCGCTACCAGATCGCCGTATTCATCCAGTGAATCGGGATCCTGTTCGCCGCGCAGGGTTTTCAGTACATCTCCCACAATCTTCTCAACCTCCGCCACCGATTTTCCTTTAATCTCATCGGTCATGATGGATGCCGAAGCCACACTGATGGCGCATCCGCCGCCGCTGAATTTCACATCTTTAACAATTCCCTTCTCATCAATTTCCAGCATCAGCTTAATATGGTCTCCGCAGACCGGATTATCCAGTTCCACCGCCGTGCAGGTTGGCTGTCCTTCTCCGAAATTATGGGGATGTTTGTAATGATCGAGTATAATTTCCTGATAAAGTTCTTCAAATTCCATAACCAAAAAACTCCCTGGCTTTGTGTAAGCTTTCGATAAAAAAATCGACTTCCTCGAATGTATTGTAGAAATAAAAACTGGCGCGGGTGGTCGCCGGAACGCCCAGTTTTCGCATTACCGGCTGGGCACAATGGTGGCCCGCACGCACGGCAATCCCGTCATTATCCAGAAACTGCGCCGCGTCATGGGGATGGATATCTCCCAGATAAAAAGAGATCACGCCTCCCCGCTCTGGCGCATCTCCGAAAATCCGCAGACCTTTGATGGCTCTCATTTTCGAAAGCGCATAGGTGGTGATCTTCTGCTCATAGGTGGTGATTTTATCCATACCGATATTCGTCAGATATTCAATGGCCGCCGAAAGGGCGATGGCGCCGGCAATGTTTGGCGTGCCCGCTTCAAACTTATGGGGCGGCTCATTCCAGGTGGCATGGTCCAGCCAGACGGAGGCAATCATTTCTCCCCCGCCCTGATAGGGATCCATGGCTTCCAGAAATTCCGGTTTGGCGTACAGAACACCGATACCGGTGGGACCGCACATTTTGTGGCCGGAAAATGCCAGAAAATCGCAATCCAGATCCTGAACATCCACCGGAATGTGAGGCACGCTCTGGGCACCGTCCAGCAATACCGGGATCCCCTGCTGATGCGCTTTGCGGATCAACCCCCTCACCGGATTAATGGTGCCGAACACGTTGGACATATGGGTCAGGGAAATCAGCCGGGTTTTCTTGCTGATGAGCGTATCAATTTTTGAAAAATCGAGGGTCCCGTCTTCCAGGAATGGAATAAAACGAAGCTTTGCCCCCTTTTCTCTGGCCAGAATCTGCCAGGGGATCAGGTTGCTGTGGTGTTCCATCTCGCTCAGCAGTATTTCATCACCTTCTCCGATAAATTTTCGTCCCCAGCCAGTGGCAACCAGATTAATGGCTTCGGTGGTTCCGCGGGTAAATACAACTTGATGCACACCCGGTGCGTTGATAAACTCCGCCACCCGCTTCCGGGAAAATTCATAAGCGGTGGTGGCCCGTTCGCCCAGTTTGTGGATGGCCCGATGCACATTGGCGTTTTGGTGTTCGTAGTAATTCACAAGTGCTTCAATAACTGCACCTGGTTTTTGGGTTGTGGCCGCATTATCGAAATAAACCAAGGGGATATCCCGTCCCTTTGCTGCCGGAAATACCTCGTTCAAAATTGGAAAATCTTTTCGGATTTCCCTGACATTTATGATTTGTGACGTTTTCGAAACCTCTTTTTCAAGCACAATTTCGGACATGTTCGCCTCTTCAATTATTCCTCAATTTGCAGATATAATTCCCCGTTCTCGACTTTTACCGGATAAGAACGAACCGGAACCACCGCGGGCAAGCTCAGATTCTTACCCGTTTTAATGTCAAACAGCGCTCCGTGCAGCGGACACTCCACTTCATGATCATCAATTTCGCCCTCCGCTAGCGATGCTTCGGCATGGGAGCAGGTGTCATCAATTGCATAGAACCCGTCTTCTAACCGGAAGACCGCAATGGGGTTCCCTTCAAACACATAAACCTTTGCTTCCGCTCCAAAATCATCGACTGCATCCACTTTTATCCATTTCGCCATTCCGGTTAATTCCTCCGCTGCTGTTTCATTCTTTTCCACTGTAATTATTCCTGAAATTCATTCTATTTTCTGCCGGGTCGAATGTTATGAAATTTCCGCGGTCTTCGGGTGATTGCTTAATTCCTGCTGTAAGTCCCTGAGCGTAAGGGTGTCGAAGAAAATGTCCAGGCGTCGTTGAATGATGCCCATAGGATTCTTTATGGTGCAGTGATTTTTCTGAATACATCTGTCCGTTTGCCTATGCTCCAGGCAACTAACAATTTTCATGGGACCATCAATAGCGCTGACAATCTGGCTCACGCTGATGGCGTCGATGGGCTGTCCCAGAAAGTAGCCGCCCTTCACACCCTGCACGGAACGGATGAATTCTTCTTTTGCCAGACGCTGCAAGACTTTGCTGATCAACTCCTGCGGAATATGGTACTGCCTGGATAACTCGGCGGCCGAGGTCAACTGTTCTCCCTTTTTCTGCGACATGTGGAGCAGAGAAATGAGTGCATATTCTACTTTTTTGCTGAATCTCAACATCCTAAACCCGACAATTTTAGTCCTATATTAAAGCAAATATAGCAAGCCAAAGTTTCATGATCAAACAGATTTTTTATTCCGGTTATCTGCCCGTTAACAGACACGCCTTGCATAAGGCAAATCCGGCTTAACTGCCGGACGCCGCATTTTCCGGTATTTCAGGAATTCAGGAACCTTTGCCTGGTTTTGAGGTAGTAGAACTGAATTTAAGAAAGCAGAATAAACGAATAATAAATAAGCAAATGAGCGCGGAAAATTTTTTATGATTTTAATCTTGACATTTTTGTACAAATACATTACAATTGACGTGGCAAATTTAACTACACAGAGGAATGGTTCATGACCAGTGAACAGGAAAACATTGAGAAATTAGCGAAGCGCGAATATAAATACGGCTTTACAACGGATATTGACACCGACACCGCTCCCAAGGGACTGAACGAGGAGATCATCCGGTTCATATCCGCCAAAAAGAACGAGCCGGAATTCATGCTGCAATGGCGTTTGAAGGCCTTCCGGCGCTGGGCGAAAATGAAACAGCCGGGATGGGCTTTTCTGAAAATCCCGCCCATTGATTATCAGGACGCCATCTACTACGCGGCGCCCAAACGAAAGATCGGCCCGAAGAGCCTGGATGAAGTGGATCCCAAACTGCTGGAAACTTTCGACAAGCTGGGAATCCCCCTGGAAGAGAGGAAACAGTTGGCCGGCGTTGCGGTTGACGCGGTAATGGACAGCGTATCTGTGGCAACCACATTCAAAAAAGAGCTGAATGATCTGGGCATAATCTTCTGTTCCATGTCCGAAGCCATCCAGAATCATCCGGATCTGGTCCAGAAATATCTTGGCTCGGTGGTGCCTCCCGGCGACAACTACTTCGCAGCACTGAATTCCGCTGTTTTCAGCGACGGCTCTTTCGCGTATATCCCCAAAGGGGTGCGTTGTCCCATGGAGCTTTCTACCTATTTCAGAATCAACGCCGCCAATACGGGCCAGTTTGAGCGGACGCTGATCATTGCCGACGAGGGCGCTTATGTCAGTTATCTGGAAGGCTGCACGGCTCCCATCCGCGATGAAAATCAGCTCCACGCCGCGGTGGTGGAACTGATCTCCCACAAGGATGCCGAAATCAAATACTCCACGGTCCAGAACTGGTACCCGGGCGATGAAAACGGGAAGGGCGGCATTTACAATTTTGTGACCAAGCGCGGCCTGTGCGAGGGCGCCAATTCGAAAATCTCGTGGACGCAGGTGGAAACCGGCTCGGCGATTACCTGGAAATATCCGAGCTGTATTTTGCTGGGTGATAATTCCGAAGGCACGTTTCATTCCGTGGCGCTGACCAATAATTACCAGCAGGCGGACACCGGCACCAAAATGGTGCATGTTGGAAAGAACACCCGCAGCCGCATCGTCTCGAAGGGTATCTCGGCAGGCAAAAGCAACAATTCCTACCGGGGTCTGGTGAAGGTATATGAAAGCGCGGAAAACGCCCGGAATTTCTCACAGTGCGATTCCCTGCTTATCGGCGACAAGTGCGGCGCCCATACCTTCCCCTATCTGGAAATCAAAAATAAGACCGCCCAGGTGGAACATGAAGCGACCACCTCCAAAATCGGGGAGGATCAGATCTTCTACCTGAACCAGCGGGGAATTTCCACGGAAGATGCCGTGGCGCTGGTGGTCAACGGATATTGCAAGGAAGTCTTCCG
>JARRQT010000131.1:0-14120 GCA_037381445.1 Calditrichia bacterium | reverse complement strand
ATCAGCAGAATGACCCACATAAAGATGTAACCAGATGAACTGGTGCTGAAATTCTCGAAGAAGTGTTTCCAGAATTGAACAGCAGAACCCATAATAAAAACCTCCTTAAATTTGGATAAAATATGACTTATTTTCTAATTAGATTAAAACCGTTTCTTCTTTAGTAGAGCATCAATGTCGTCGATGGGATCGACCCGCCCGCTGGAAATCGGTTCATATTGAATCTGCTCCGCCTGCGGTGCCAGTTCATTAATAAACGATTTCTCGGCCCTTACTTCTTTGAAATCAGGAGTAATCCGGCGATCGAACATTTTGACTTGCGGAAGTTCCATGCGTGCCGAGATAGTATAGGTCTTACCCAGTTTTGTCAAATCGATTATGCGATTGTTTTGTGCCGTTGTATCCGTCCGGGCCGGTTGTTCCTGGGAAAAAGCCGCCTGCACAAGCATCAAACAGAATACGGTAATGGTGATGAATAATTTCATGGCTTTATTCCTGTAATTTTATTGAGCTATTATTCGATTTTTATTCAAAACTGCTACCTTTTCCATTTGATTCATATCCACACTTTCGGCGGCCTGGCGGCGGATCCTCTCGGCTGCAGAAGTAATCTCGCCGGGCAGCAATTCGAGATGCATGAAGAAACGGAGCCCGTAGTGGGGCCTCCCGTCAAAGTCCGTGACATCGACACCAATAACATTTTCTCCAACCTTGAGAAAATCGCTGATCTCAATAAAGCCGACGCGATCCACAGACTGGAACTTCCCGGTGTCATCACCTTTGATATATTCGCCATTCAGATAGAAATGGTAATTGTCGTCGCCTGTCAGCAAAACCCAACCATTAATTACACGGTCCCGCAAACTGAAGTGCTTTCTGAAATATGCTGTCAGAGTATCGGGCTCCGCAGGTGCAATATTTCTTAGCGTATCCGTACCGGAAACCACCAGAGCGAGTGTATCATCTTCCAGCGGAATTTTATCTTCCAGTTCAAGAGAGCGCGGCCGGGAAATACTATCCGCTTCTGCCATCACATTTCCTGATGAAGCTGAATCTGAAACAGGCAGATTCGCGAGCAATCTGGCAGAAGTATCGCTGACGGCCCCATAGAGCCAGATGGCCTCCGGTTTTGACTGCAGGGTATCGAATCCGGCAAACACGGAATCCAGTGGCAGATTTACCAGCGAGACCCTTTTCCAGCCGGAATCATCGAAATCTTCCCGGGTCCAGTCCATATTATAGTCCTTCGAAGCCAGCCATGTGGAATCCGATTTGACAACATTGACTTCCCTGGGCAGATCGCCCAAATATTCAGCGGGTTTCAACTCGACCAGTTTGGCGAGCATCAGGTTTGTCCAGACGTTTTTAATATCAAAATTCTTGCTGATTTGGTAACTCAGTTCCAGCTCGCGCTGGGCATAATCTTTCAGAATGGATTGATGATCGTAGAAGAATGCCATTCCCAACTGATATTTTTGATCTCCGGTGGAATCCGACAGGGCAATGAATTTGTCGCGATTCGCCTCTGCCTTTTGGGCCAGATCGAGCAACAGGACCCCGGATTCATAAGACAGATTAAAAAGCCGATCCTGAGTGGTGGAAACCGCGTCGTTGTGTATCTGGTTGTCACGGGCAAAGGTTAGCGTTTTGTTGTACTGGTCTATCGCCACGGAAAGAAACTCATTCATGTAATCAATGATACTCAACATCTGATCATTGAAGTCCATCGAATTCAGCCCGGCGGGCGTGGTCGCTTTCTCTCCTCCTTCAATCAGCTGATTTAGGGTAGGCAGTTGTGCCTGATAGATCTGGACCGCCTTCTTCACGAGTTTGCCGTACTCATCGGCCAGAATATCGCTGGTCAGCAGGATTTTTCGTTCAGATTCATGGACATATTTGTTGTCAAGTTTCAACTGACGGGATCTATTTATATTTTTGAGATGTGAATTCAGTGTCACATTAACCGCCGGCGCAACCGCCTTCTGCAGTAACAACTTTTTCCAGGACAAATACTGAATTCCTGTTGCAGGATTCTCCTGGCGCAGGAAAGCCCGGATAAACTCTTCAGACTGTTCTGCAACCGTGTATAAAATCAGGGAGATTTTATTTTCAGCCTGCCGATACCAACGCAGCGCCACTTCCCTGGTGCTGTCTTCCAGGACTTCTCTTCTCACCACCGCGGTCGTATCTTCGGAAAGGCCCTCCGACTCCAGTTCACTTCGGGAGGTATCGAACATGACCACTTCCAGTTTCTCTGCCAAGATGGGAATATTTACCAGCGCCTTCTTGTATTCTTCAACCGCACGATCGTAAGCAGGAACTGAAGCTTTAAATACCTGGTCGCGCTCCACCAATCGTTTATCGGCACTAAGATTCGGCGCCAATTCCTGATTTGCGATATCATTTGCCATGACTTCATAAGTCTCGGCAATTTTGTACATTGCCTCAAAACCTTTCAGAGAGCCCATCTTGACAACCTGGTTGAAGGCATTGACAACCGATGCCAATTTATCGGTTTTTCTTTTCAATTGGGCGCGAAGGTTAGATTCGGGGTAAGATAATTTGATATTCCTGAATTCCTCAAACTCGATTTCACCCAACTTGAAGTAGGCTTCGGAGGCATACAATACATTGGGATCACGACCAGTTCTGGAAAATTCTTCGCTTCGAGAAACCGCTTTTTGAAATTCAGGTTTTGCCAAATCAAATTTGCCGTTCTCAAAATAATATTCGCCTCTTCTGTAGAGGGCTTCAATTGTGCGCGTGTCGTTGGGATGACGGGTGGCAAATTCTTCATAGATCCGGTTAGCGCTGGGCAGATCATCCAACTTCAAATAGTACCGTGCATTTTCAAACAACAAATCCTTCGAATCAGTGCTATCCGGAAAGCGCGCAATGTATTTATTATTTACACGAATCGCATCCGACCAGGAATTGGCCCGGGCAAAAAACAAACTGGAATTGTAAAGGGCGGCTTCCGCATCTTTCCGCTCGGGGTACAATTCGTAGATACGCTCGTAGGTATTGCCGACTTTCGCATAATCTTCCATCTGTTTATAATCGTCGGCGATATGCCCCAAGGCTATCAGACGGTATTTCGATTCCGGAAAATTAGCAACCAGCGTATCGTAAACGCTTATGGATTGCTGCCACTCTTTTGCCGTCTCATAATTCCTGCCGCTGTTGAACAGCGCCAAATCCATAATATCACTGTAATATCTGGCATCTGTATAGACCCTGTAGAATTCGCGGGCGGCTTCCAGATATTTTTGTTCCTGTTCCAATTTTTCGGCATTCTTGTATATGGATTCGCCGATCCGATTTTTGGCGATGTCCTTTTGATCGTCTGGAATTCCCTCTATTTCCAGTGCTTTGTGGGCAACAAATTCAGCATCCTTAAATTTCCCCAGGAAGAAATAGCTGTTCATCAGGGACATTAACCCCACGCTTTTTTGCTGTGCCTCGGGGAATTTAGTCACCATAGTCTTGTAATACTTTCGTGCGAGATCGTACTGATGGTGCTGATAATACAGGGCGCCGGCGTTGGCAAGGTAGGAGGCAGTCTTTTCGTCGTCAGGGAAGAGTTTAATATAATTGTCAAATGCCTCGGCAAGCAGCTTTTCTTCCGGATTCAACTCCTGCGCAGTTGCTTCGGATAAATCCACACCCTTTATTTGGGCGGTATCCATCGTAGAGCGTTTTAAATCCGTCAGTGTCTGAGCCACGGCAATGGCATTTGTGGCCGCATCTTTACGGTGGTTTGTTTCAAGATAGTCATTGCTTACCCGAATATATTCCTCAAATGCCGGATTATAATCATGTAACTCCGTATCCAGCACATAAGCCAGAGACCAGTTGATCTCATAGGCATTCTCATTGGTCGGGTATGTTTCCAGATAGGTATCAGCAAGTTTCGCGAACTCGCGGTAGGCAGACAATGAATCACCGCCAGTCTTCTCAAGATTTTCCGCCTGATCATACTTGTAGATGAGATTCGATCGTAAGCCTGCTTCCGTCAATTGGGTGGCTTCTTCCAATGCAGCAATTCTGTCGGGAATAGTTCTTTGCTCGAGGGCAGCGAACCATTGGGATTTCGGATTATATTCATCAAACATCTTTTGATTTTCATTAAATGCCATATCCGGCTGATTATCTTCCTGATACACATCGGCAATCTTTTTCCGAATCATCGGAGAAAAAGCATAATCAGGATACATTTCCAACAGTGTTTGATAGGCCTTTATACCATTGTTATAATCCACAATCCGGGTATAGATATCACCCATGTTAGAAAAAATATCTACGCCATATTGCGGCGCACCCAAATCTTTGATGAATCCGCTGGCTTTATCTACGCCGCTTCGGGTATAATTGGAATCAACAAAAGAGGCTGCAATATATTGAAGAGCTTCCGGTTCGATATTGGATTTAATATATTTCCCATCAGGATCCAGGTCCTTGAATTTTTCGACGTCTTTAACAACCATGGTGAAGTACACAATGGCATCACTGTAATAATTGGGATCCTGACCTGCCAACCGATAATAGGTCCAGCCCAATTTATAGAGCGCTTCATCATAACGGGGTGAATCCTTGTAGTTCAGGACATTTTTGTAGAGCTGCGCCGCTTTGTTCAGATTGCGGATGGTCTCTTCGCGGTCCTGGCCTATTTTGGGCTGAAAATAGTACTCCGCCAGATTGATGTAGGCCTCGGGCGTGTATTGACTCTCGGGATATTTGTCTATCAGCTCCCGGTACACATTGTGGGAAGCCTCGCTTTCGCCCATCTGTCCCAAAAGATAGGCTTTATTATAGAGGGCATCATCCGCCAGCTCAGAACCGGGAAAGTTGGTTAAGATTAAGTCATAAATTGAGATGGCCTTTTCATAATTCCGCCTGGGAAATTGGGGGGCTGCAGGTTCGGATTTCACATCTCCCTTTTGAAAAGCAGCCAGTTGTTTCTCATATTCTTCATATTTTTTGTTGTAATCCCCTACCGCTTTATCGTAGCCTGAATTCGATTCTTCAATATAATACTCGGCAACACGAATCAGGATCATATCCTGATTTTCATTTTCTTCCTTTGTCTTGTTGAGAAAGCCTTTGCTCAAATCCACACCCTGCTGAAGGTCCTTTTCCTGCTCATTGATTAACCGCTGTCTTTCCTGTTCAAGCAATTTTTTGATCTTGACCAGATCCTCCATTTTGAACTTCTGGAGGGTGGAATCTTCAACCTGAAGACCGCTATCCTGAGCAAAAATCAAATCCAGAGGATTGATTACCAGAGAAAAGAAAATAAAAATAAAAAGTATATTATTTATCTGAGAAGGCCACTTCATTTTTTAACACCCTGTTTTCTGTTTATGTAAGAATTATCTTTCCTCGAATTCACTCGTTCTTTTATCGAAGTAAGTTTCGCGAAAAGCACGCTCTCTTTCTGCGCGTAAACGCTGGCGTTCTTCCAATCGGGCTTTCATGGTCATAAAGCGGATTTCTGCCTCAATCTTTTTGAGCTTGTCTTCCACTACCTCCCGTTTTTCACTAATAAGTCCAACCACAGAATTATACAGGGTGGACACATCTGCCATCCGATTTTGCAGCCGGCTGCGTTCCCCAAAATTTACATCTATGATGCCAAATGCCCCAAAATCCCCCCATTTATCGAAATCGTTGTAGGGCTGGCCGGGATTCAGTTTGAAGGCATCCGCATAAAGCTGATCATATTCTTTTCCGATTTCTTTCAGATGTTCCACCTTTTGTTCCAGGGCGACCACGGCTTTATAGTCTCCTTCCAGCTTCTTTCTTTCGATTTGCTGATAGAACTGAGCAACCTGACCGTTAATCCGGTTCATTTCATTCAGGATTTCCTCCCGTATGCGGCGTTCTTTGGCAGTGCTGAATTCATAATCTGCCACTTTCCGGCTGACAGGATAGGCATCAAACCAGTTGTAGGCTACGGCGGTGCGCAGGTAATCCTTGGGCAGCTCTTCCAGCAGGGACGACAACCGTATCATCATACTGTCCGCTTTGGCAATGGCAGATTTGTTCCCAGCGGCTCTGGCCTGTTTTCGTAATTCCTCCACCTGATCCAGCTGGCTTAAAAGATCATAGACTTCCTGAGTAACATCCGACCCTACCGGGCTTAATTCTGCCAGATCCATTTGCAGGATTTGGGTATGAAGATTATCGGCAACATCCGATGCCTTGACATATGCCTCGCTGTTATTCGCTTCCAGTGCTTTTTCTTCCATCTTCCTGGCCTGATCATAGAGGTTTTCCAGACTATCCCGTTCCGCCAGGAAATCATTGATATCTTTCTTCTTTACTTTTGATTCGTAAACATCCCGGTAAAGACTCAATGCAGCGGTTGGCTGATCTTGAAGCTGATTGATATATCCAAGCAGGCTTTCAGCTTCCATGCGATATTCCGAGGCATAATAGTTATCCGCCAGCATGCGGGCATAATTGGCAGCCTGCGTAAAATTCTGCTGCCCGGTGCTGTCCATGCTGCTCTGTGCCATCATAAAATGGGACCATGCCAGCGCATTTAAAACCTTATCGTAACGATAGAAGTCCGAGGGGAGGGCATTCAAGTAGGAAATCGCCGATTGATATGCACCCTGCTCGTAACTGATGAGTGCCAGTTTATAGATGGCTCTGTTGTGGATATCTGCCGGGGTTTCTCTGGACTGTATTAAAGTCTCGAATACATTTCTGGCCATATCATAGTTTTGGCCGGCAGCGTAGATGATGCCAGTCATATATTGTGCAAAATAATAGTACGGATTCCCCTTCGGGAAAGACATAAGAATATCAACCGCCTGGCTGTAATTTGATTCCTGATAAAGGGTTAATGCCGCAATGAAATGCATATCATAAAACCTCTTATCCGACGGAGAAGCTACATTGCGATAGTTTGAAAAATAAGTCAGGACTTCATCCGGTTCTTTGAGCTTATAAGAGATTTCGATCAGTCGGCTGTAGGTAGCGGGCAGGTAAGAGGACTGGGGATATTCATCCAGCAGGCGCTTATAAATACCCCTTGCGCGCATTAACCTTCCCAGGGCATAATCACTTTCCGCCCAGTAATAATAGACATCGTCAAAATCCTTAACATCTGCTTTGCTGTATGTATTCACTAAATCTTCCAGAAGACGGTCAACCTGATCATATTCGTAATAGTTGAACAGAGTATAGGCATATTTAAGCTGCTCATTAAACATGCGTTGGGTGGTCTGAATATTTCCCGACCTGATGAGTTTGTTCCGGGCCACTTTTACATCCAGCAATCTGGCATCGTATTGGTAGAGATCTGTTTTTTTCCACTCTTCGAATAAATTAAAAATGGTAGGTTCAACATCCAGGGGGATATTTTCTGTTTCGCCGACTTCACCAAATGCATGGAGCAGTTTATCTTTCGAACTTAAAATGTTTTTATTCAAATTTCCGGGATCGCGCAACCGGTCCATCTTTATCATTTCTTCGGCAACGTAGAGAAGCTGGATTGCATCCTCGAATACTTTTTTCTTTTTATAATCCACCTGGCCGTTACGGATGGTGAGTTTTAGCCGGTTTTCCAATTCCTTTATAAATGAATTCAACTCCTTGATGCCGCTGGTATTGAGTCTGCTTTTCAGCGTGCGGAGTTCAACCAGTTGATTCTCAAGCTCATTGAAATATTTGTCGCGGGCAGCCCTCGGATTCGTGATCCGTTTATTCATTTCGTTATTGACAAGTCTCATGAGTGAGACCAGAAATTTTTCCCGGGGAAGATTTTCGATCCCATAATTTACAAAGAGTTTTTCAACATAGGCATTCAGGGCAACCTGAAATTCCAGTTCGGAAAGATGGCTGATCAGTGATTTGAGTTCGGTAGTGTCCTGGGGAGTCTGGGCTGGAGATTTACTTATCAAAAATGAAAAAGAAACCACAAGAACCAATACAAAATAAAGATTGCGTCCCATAAGTATGAACCAGATTTTTGTTTAAATCAATATACTAAAAATAATATGCAAAGCAAACGCTAATGCTTTATTCATTCTGTTTTCTGGGCAACGTACAGTCGGTTCAGTGCCCGTGCCAGTGATGCTTCGGCTCTTGCTGCATCCAGATCCTCCGCTCTTTCTTTCAGCCGATTTCTGGCCCGCTCCGCAGCATTTCCAGCGCGCGTCACATCAATCTGGTCGGACTTTTCAGCGGTATCCAACAACATACCAACTTTATTATTTAGCACTTCCAAAAAACCGCCGCTTGTTGCAAAAAACAAAATACCATCCGTGGTTTCCAATTTGATCGAGCCTATTTCCAGTTGGCTCAGAAGAGGTGCGTGGTTATATAATACCTGAAAACTTCCTTTTACTCCGGGCGCCGAACAACTGATTACATTCTCAAAGGTCCATTTCTTTTGAGGAGTTGTTATCTCTACTGTGAATAAATTCGTCTCCATAATGATAAACCTATTATCGCTAATTTACAAGTGAACTTTAGAAAAAATTATAGGAAGTTGCAAGAAGAAAAGGGGATGAAAATTTTCATCCCCTGTATTTGTCTGAATTAATTCCAGTTAAGCCATTTTCTTCGCGTTTTCAACAACATCATCAATTGTGCCCATCATCCAAAATGCCTGTTCCGGCAGGTCATCATACTCGCCATTGATGATGCCCTTAAATCCCCGAATTGTCTCTTCCAGAGAAACATACTTTCCTGAACGACCGGTAAATTGCTCCGCTACAAAGAAAGGTTGGGAAAGGAAGCGCTGAATGCGGCGGGCCCGAGCCACGGTAATCTTATCTTCATCGGATAATTCATCCATGCCCAGAATTGCAATCAAATCCTGCAGGTCTTTGTATTTTTGAAGTATCTGCTGGACATTCTTGGCAACATTGTAGTGTTCATCGCCCACGATGCGGGGATCCAGAATCCGGGAGGTCGAATCCAGCGGATCCACCGCAGGATAAATACTCATCTCAGCAATCTGGCGGGACAACACGGTGGTCGCATCGAGGTGAGCAAAGGCCGTCGCCGGTGCCGGGTCGGTAAGGTCATCCGCGGGAACATAAATGGCCTGCACAGAGGTGATCGATCCTTTTTTGGTACTGGTAATTCGTTCCTGCAATTCGCCCATTTCGGTGGCCAAAGTCGGCTGGTAACCAACGGCGGATGGCATACGTCCCAGCAGTGCGGATACTTCTGAGCCTGCCTGCGTGAAACGGAAAATATTGTCAATGAACAGGAGAACGTCCCGATTTTCCACATCACGGAAATATTCGGCGATTGTCAGGCCGGTCAGCCCAACCCGCTGCCGGGCGCCGGGTGGTTCATTCATCTGTCCGAAAACCATGGCGGTTTTAGCCAGAACACCGCTCTCCTGCATTTCCACGTAAAGGTCATTCCCTTCCCGCCGGGAATAGGGTTCCAGCAGGTCAATTACTTTTATTCCGGTCTCCAGCATTTCGGTTTCAGTACTGAGGGTCTCGTAAGCGGGGGCAGAACGATGGATGGGATATCGCTCTTTTGTTTCAACTTTTCCCGCCTCATCTATGGGTTCGCCCACCACGTTCAGCAGGCGGCCAAGCACCTCAGGTCCGACCGGCACGGAGATCGCATCTCCGGTGTCCTCGGCTTCAGTGCCCCGGGTAAGACCGTCCGTGGAATCCATTGCCACACAGCGGACCTGATTCTCACCCAGATGCTGCTGAACTTCCAGAATTAATTTGGAACCATCCGGTCTGTCAATTTTTACCGCATTGTAAATTTCCGGCAGATTCCCGTGACTGAATTCCAGATCAACTACCGGTCCAATGACCTGTTTGACAATTCCTTTAGCCATATTCAAAAATTCCTCGTTTTTTTCTTAAAATATTTATGCCGATTTCAAGGCTTCCGCGCCGCTCACGATTTCCGTTATTTCCTTGGTGATGGCAGCCTGACGCGCCCGGTTATAATGCAGGGTCAGGTCGTGTATGATATCGGAAGCATTGTCAGTCGCGTTTTCCATAGCCGTCATCCGGGCGCCTTGTTCGGCCGCATTTGACTCCAGCAGAATCCTCCAGGTCTGCATCACCAGATGCCGTGGGAGCAACGCGCTCAAAAGACGCTGTTTGTCCGGTTCATAAATATAATCAATAGGCACATGATCTTTCTCAATTTCCTCTGTCAGAATCGGCAGATATGTTTCAACAATGATATTCTGCTGAACTGCATTCTTGAATTCATTATAAACAATTTCCACCATATCGGCATGACGTTCGCGATACTGCCCAACCAGATAATCAGTTATCATCTGGGCATGGGAAAAATCGATATGACTGAATAGTTGAATATAATGTTTTTCGATGGCATAATTCCGCCTCCGGAAATAATCATATCCTTTTCTGCCCACGCACACCAGTGAAATTTCCTTATCTTTGTGGACTTCCATCTGATGCAGCACCCGCTTGATGATATTGGAATTAAACGCGCCACAGAGCCCACGATCCGAGGTCACTGCCACGATAATGATCCTCTGGGCGGGCCTGATTTCAAGCAGCGGGTCCTGCGGCTCTTCCAGACTGGAAATCAGGTGCCGGATCATCTCATCAATCTGATAAGCGTAGGGCCGGGCGGACAGGATATTGTCCTGGGCCTGTCGCAGCTTGGCCGCAGCGACCATTTTCATGGCACGGGTAATCTGCTGCGTGCTTTTCACACTGGAGATTCGGTGGCGGATTTCGCGCAAGGTTGCCATAAATTATTCTTCCTCAACCTTGAAAATTTTTAAAAACTCTTCCACAATTTTTCGCATCCGCTCCTTGATTTCATCGGAGAGAACCTTTTCTTTCACAATGGTTTTCAAAACATCAGGATATTTATTGTCAAGGTATTCCAGATATTCTTTTTCGAAGCGCATGACCGAACTAACCGGCAGTTTGTCCAGGTAGCCCTCGGAACCGACAAAAATAATGGCGATCTGCTTTTCTACCGGCATCGGCGAGTACTGGCCCTGCTTCAGGATTTCCATCAGCCGCTGACCACGGGTAATCTGGGCCTGGGTGGCTTTGTCCAGATCGGAACCAAATTTCACGAAGGCTTCCAGTTCACGGTACTGGGCAAGATCCAGCCGCAAACTTCCGGCTACCTGCCGCAATGCCTTAATCTGAGCATTTCCACCCACGCGGCTCACGGAGATGCCGGGATTGATTGCCGGCCGGATACCGGAGTAGAAAAGATTTGGCTCCAGATAGATCTGGCCATCCGTAATGGAAATGACATTTGTAGGAATATAGGCAGATACATCACCCGCCTGGGTCTCAATAATCGGCAGGGCCGTTAAAGAACCACCTCCCTTTTCATCGCTCATTTTTGCCGCCCGCTCCAACAGACGAGAATGGAGATAGAAAATGTCGCCCGGATATGCTTCGCGTCCCGGTGGACGGCGCAGCAACAGGGAAACCTCGCGGTATGCCCAGGCATGCTTGCTCAGGTCATCATAAATGGCAAGTGCGTGCATGCCGTTATCCCGGAAGTATTCTCCCATGGCCGCTCCGGCATACGGCGCCAGATACTGCAGCGGGGCAGGCTCGCTGGCATCGGCCGAAACCACGATGGTATACTCCATCGCGCCATATTCCTCGAGGGTTTTCACAACCTTGGCCACGGTAGACGCTTTTTGTCCGATGGCAACATAGATACAATAGACAGGGGTATCGGTTTCATGGGTGTATTTCTGATTGATGATGGTATCAATACCAATGGCCGTTTTTCCGGTCTGGCGGTCGCCGATGATAAGCTCACGCTGGCCGCGTCCTATGGGAATCATGGAATCGATGGCCTTTAGACCGGTTTGCAGCGGTTCCTTCACCCCCTGCCGATAGATGACGCCGGGCGCCTTCTGCTCTACCGGAAAATTTTGTTCGGTCTTGATGGGTCCTTTTCCGTCTTTCGGCTGCCCCAAAGGATTGACCACCCGGCCCAGCATTCCTTTGCCGACCGGCACTTCCAGGATGCGTTTGGTGCGGCGGACCGTATCGCCCTCTTTTACCAATTCATCTTCTCCGAACAGCACGCATCCCACATTGTCTTCTTCCAAATTCAGCACGTACCCCATCACATTGTTGGGGAATTCCACCAGCTCCCCGGCCATGACATTGGAAAGACCGTAAACGCGCGCAATGCCATCACCGATCTGCAGCACGGTTCCGACATCATAAATATCCGCTTCCTGTTCAAAGCTGGAAAGCTGTTCTTTGAGGATGGAAGAAATTTCGTCAGGTTTTACATCAACCGCCATTCTATGATTCCTCTAAAATTTTATCCTTTTATAGTATATTATTTACCGGCTATCATACTCTCATGCATTTTCGAGAGCTGATGCCGCAGGCTCGAATCAATCACAGTGTCCTGCATTCTAATAATAAACCCGCCAATCAAACCCGCATCAATCTCCTGCGATAAGATCACATTTTTCTGTGTGAGATGATCCAACTTTTCTTTCGCTTCAGCCAGCTGCTTTTCACTGAAGGGATGAGCGGTGATGAGCTGCCCGCGAAGTATTCCCTGTGCCTCGTCCTGCAATTCCATAAACCTCTCTGCGATTTGCGGGAGAATACCTTCCCGGTTCTTTTCCAGCAGTAGAAGAAGTAGGTTGAAAGTGACCGGGTGAACCTTATTCTCAAAAAACTCCTTCAAAAATTTCTTTTTTTCTGAGACCTGGATGACAGGGGAGTGAAGCAGGATTTGCAGTTTATCGGACTGTTCGTATTCTTCCAGCAATCCGCGCAAATCGTCCTCCACCCTGGTCAGAATATCTTTCTCCCGGGCAAGTTCGAATAATGCTTTTGCATAGCGTTTTGAAACACGTGATCTGAGCACTAAAATTACTTCCTAATTTTTCTCCAACTGATCCAACTCTTTGATATAGCCGTCGATGAGTTCCCGGTGTTTTTTTGAATCCAGATTCTCCCGGATCAGGCGTGAAGCGCCCTGAATAGCCAGATCGGTGGCATGCTTGCGCAATTCCAGAATTGCCGCTTCCTTCTCGCGTTCAATATCCGCCTGCGCTCTTTCCTGAAGTTTCATTGCTTCCAGTCTGGCGTTTTCAAGCATCTCGCTTTTCATTTTTTCAGCTAGTTCTCTGCTATCTTTCAGCATCTTCTGGATCTCATCCTGGGTATTTGCCATCATCTGTTCATGTTCGGCGAGCATTTTCTCAGCCTGAGCACTGGCTTCATCGGCTTTTCGCAATGAGTCGTTGATAATCTTTTCGCGTTTTTCAACCGCACCCAACATGGGTTTCCAGGCAAATTTTGCGAGAATCAGAAAAAGCCCGATAAAAGTTACCCAGGTCCATATTATCATACCGGGATCAAGTTGTAGCATGATTCACCTTTTTTCTTTAAATTATTTTAAGCCCAACAAGAAGCAGATAACCAGGCCGAAGAAAGCAACACCTTCGATCAACGCAGCGGAAATGATCATGGAGGTGCGGATTGCATTGGCGGCTTCCGGCTGACGGGCTGTTCCGTCCATGGCAGAACTTCCTATTTTTCCGATACCGAGTCCAGCGGCAATTGCAACAATTCCGGCTCCGATTCCGGCTGCCAAATATGCTAACGCCAGTGACAAAGAACTTTCCATTAGTTTCTCCTTTTGAATATTATTAAACCATACAAAACTTAAAGACAAGTTAGTGTTCCGGATGCATCGCCATTCCGATAAACAGAGAAGACAGCATCGTAAATATATAAGCCTGAATAAGGGCTACCAGGACTTCCAAAAGATCGATAAACACCGCAAATCCTACAGCAAAGGGAGAAATAAATATACTTCCCAGCGCAATGATCAGACCCAGTAATGCAAATATAACGGTGTGTCCTGCTATCATATTTGCAAAAAGACGCATGGCCAGTGCAAAAGGTTTTGTGAACAATCCGAATATCTCAATGGGCACAATAATAAACAGAAGCGGAAATGGTATGCCGTGAGGTGCCAGATTTTTAAAGTAGCCTCCGATCCCGTTTTCAACCATTCCCATAATCTGAGTGACAAAAAAAGTGACAATGGCAAGCGCCGCAGTGACACTGATATTGGCCGTCGCGGTGGTAAAGAGCGGGATTAATCCCAAAAAATTTGCGCCCAGTATG
>JARRQT010000130.1:0-9538 GCA_037381445.1 Calditrichia bacterium | reverse complement strand
TCTTCCTGATACTCCTTTTCAATCTCATAAATAGTTTCTACGCCCCGCTGCTCAATCAGAACTTCCAATTCTTCGCTGCTGTTATAAAAACGGTAATCCAGCATATCGGTAATGATTTTGCCGTTTATGCTGATCAGTTTATCTCCGGGAGAAATGCCGAGTTCTTCAGCGATGCTGCCGGGCTCTATATCAAAAATCTCCAACATCCGAATATCCCTAAAATTAAACCATAAATTTAATACATTCTCAGAGATTTAACAACGCCAAAGAATGTCACTGCTTTGTACATACGTTTGTCTTTTTCTTCCTTCAATACATCGCAAATGGCTGGAATTATAACGCGTAAGGCGGTTGCGGGTTCATTTTTTTGTTTTTTATGGGATTGTATCGTTGTCCACTTATTTTAAAAAGCCGCCGGCCAGAAACAACAAATTATACAATTGTGATTGTTATCAATTTATAATTTTGCCGGACAATCTATTTTCCCACGTTCTGATTTTGACAAAGATGAACCTCAGAACCGGCCATCATATTCCATCTGTTGTGTATCAGTCCGCTCTTTGACATTCTTTTAAACCGAGTTTTTAAACTTACAAGATCAATTAACTTACGAGGAAATTATGAAAGCGCTCAGATGGTGTTTAGTCTTGATGGTGTTGTTTCTATCCGTAAATCCGGCGATTTTAGCAGGCAAAGACACAACCTCACGCCCCGCACGGCGAGAGGCAGTGACCAAAGCAATTCCTCCTGCTGCCGACCTGCTTTCTCCCCATCACGGAACAGCGGCTGCTTTACCGTTTTTTGATGATTTCGAAAGTGGGGTTGGCTCGTGGACATCCACCGGATTTTTCAATCTTGTGCAAAATGCGCAGAATAATCAGATTCTGAATCCGGATATCAATCCGACCCTCGTTATTTTA
The DNA here is from genome assembly GCA_037381445.1 of Calditrichia bacterium. Lineage (GTDB taxonomy): Bacteria > Calditrichota > Calditrichia > RBG-13-44-9 > RBG-13-44-9 > JARRQT01. The sequence continues at coordinate 8,618 of JARRQT010000130.1, read as the reverse complement.
CCGGATAACGGCCATTTGCCGGCGGCCTACAGCGGAACAGGTATGTGGTGGTTCGGCGAAGCGTCAACCGGGACATTTATTGGAAGCGATTTCAATACGATTGAGCAGTCAGCGCTTAATGGAGGAACTTCTGTCACCGACACATCGGGATGGCTTATCTCCCCACCGATAGATCTGACCGGCGTTTCCCACGCGCAACTCAGTTTCAGGACCTGGTGGGAAATAGAGGGCGTGGATGTCGATCAATATGATATGATGTACGTGGAAGTCTCCACCGATGATGGAAATTATTTCTGGCCTTTGGGGCAGGGATCCATCAATCCGCTGAATGATGTGGACGGCGAGTCGTGGAAGCCATACAGTTCCGGCGGACTGGGCCAAAAGGGCATCTGGCTCAACCAGCTTTTCGATTTGACTCCCTTCACAGGCAACACGGCCTACATCCGGTTCAGATTTGATACTATTGATGAGCTTTATAACGGATTTCGCGGCTGGTTTATCGACGACGTCCGTATTACAGCGGACGGAATACCCGCCCCGGTGATCACAGCCATTAATCCGCAGATTTCTTATCCCGGGGAATTGGTTCATATCGAGGGCAGCAATTTTGTTAATGGCGCCACAGTTCTGGTGGGTGAGCAAACCGCAACGGCAATCATTAGTACTAATAATGCCGTGATAGAAACCCCCTATCTGTTTGCCGGTTCCTATGATGTCATCATCACCAATCCGGACGGACAGGCGGATACGGTTGCTTCCGGCTTGACCATCACAGATACCTACCCCCCCATGATTTATGATATCTATCCGGATTCGGTGGAATATGGCACATCGGCATCATTGATGGTTTCGGGAGAAGGTTTCACTTCCGGCACTATGGTGGATATCGGCGGTTACGCCCTGCAGAATATTGATATTCCGGATGCCTATACTATAAACGGAAATACACCGGTGACCCTGCCAGTAGGCGCCCATACACTGACGGTCACTAATCCCGATGGACAATATGACCGCTTGATTCTGGGATTTCATGTCTATTCCACAACAGGTTTAAAAGAAGTGGATGCGGGCAAAATCCCCACCGGATTTTCTCTGAAACAGAATTATCCCAATCCGTTCAATCCCGAAACGACAATTGAATTTGAGCTGCCTTCATCTCAGGTCGTTAGACTTGCCATTTATAATACTTTGGGGCAGGAGATCAAGATACTGTTGAACGGCCAGTTGCCGGCTGGGACGCATGCGATAAAATTCTCGGGAAAGGATCTCCGGTCCGGTGTCTATTTTTACAAGTTGACCGCAGGAAGTTACACGGCGATAAAGAAATTAGTTCTCATGAAATAAGCTTTCCTTAAAATCCCTGCATAAAAAAAGCTCCGTGGTGCGGGGCTTTTTTTATGACTCAATAGTAAGGTTAAGCTTCATTATTTTTTTCTTTCGAACTTCAGATGGCAGACCAGTCGATTTTTAGAAGAGAAGTTTTTGTCTGCCGGCGCCGATTCCTTCACCATTTTTTCAGAAAAGAGGCGATTAAATTAAATGGAGACATTGCGTATATAAAACCTGATTTTAATTTTAATAAACCCGATTTCAGCCAAACAGCCCGTCAACAGACAAATATCTCTCGCCGGTATCGTAGCAAAAAGCCAGTATTTTGCTGTCTTTGGGAAGTTCAGGAATCTTTTTTGCCACTGCCGCCAATGCCGCGCCGGATGAGATCCCCACCAGTATGCCTTCTTCTTTTGCGCATCTTCGGGCATATTCAAACGATTCTTCTTTTGTTACCTGAATGGTTCCGTCCAGCAATTCGATCTTCAGGATCTTAGGTATGAATCCCGCGCCAATCCCCTGAATCGAATGCGGCCCGGGCTCCCCGCCGCTGATAACCGCTGAATTTTTAGGTTCCACGGCAAAGACCTGAAGCCGCGGAAAACTTGCTTTCAGTACTTCGGCACAGCCGGTAATGTGTCCGCCGGTACCAACGCCGGTTATCAATGCATCCAGCCCATCCGGGAAATCCACCAATATTTCACGGGCCGTGGTGTCCCGATGCACCCGCGTATTGGCCTCATTCTCAAACTGGTTTGGCATCCAGGAATCAGGTATCTCTTCCACCATTTGGGATGCTTTCTCAATCGCCCCTTTCATCCCTTTTTCCGGCGGCGTTAATTCGAATTTCGCACCATAGGCGGCCATCAATTGCCGACGTTCCCGCGACATTGATTCCGGCATCACCAGAATCAATTTGTACTTTTTAACCGCCGCTACCATGGCGAGGCCCACGCCGGTATTCCCGGAGGTTGGCTCGATGATAGTACTGCCTTTCTTTAGTAATCCTTTGCGTTCGGCATCGTTAATCATGGAAAGTGCGATACGGTCCTTGATGCTTCCCGCCGGATTCTGCCGTTCCAATTTCATCCAGACTTCGGCCCGGTCGCCGAACAGCCGGTTTATGCGAATGTGCGGTGTCTGTCCTATATCTTCCAGAATACTATTATATTTCATAAAATCCTCCTTCAGACTAAATCGTGAAATTCAGCGCTTCATTCTCTATATTTTTCGGCCTGACTTTAACCTCACTTTTGTGATATACCATAGAATAAGGAGAAACGCTCTCCGTCAGCCACACATTGCCGCCAATCACGCTGTCGTGCCCTATCACGGTTTTACCTCCCAGAATGGCGGCGCTGGTATAAATTACCACATTATCTTCTATGGTGGGGTGCCTTTTGGTATTGGACATTTCCTTACTAACGCTCAGAGCGCCCAGCGTTACTCCCTGATACAGTTTCACATTGTCGCCGATAATAGTTGTTTCTCCAATCACGATGCCGGTCCCGTGGTCAATAAAAAAGGAATCACCGATTTGCGCGCCCGGGTGGATGTCGATGCCGGTGCGGAAATGCGCATACTCCGTCAGGAGACGCGGAAAAATCGGGACCGCAGGGTAGAATTCATGGGCAATTCTGTAAATATAGATGGCATAAAAACCGGGATAGGCGGAAATCACTTCATCCACGCTCTCCGAAGCAGGATCTCCCTCATGTATTGCCCGGGCATCTTTCAACAATTTTTCGTATATCCGGGGAAGGCTGCGGAAAAAATCCTCGGCAATACTGTCAATATCCTGCTTTATGGAATGCTGCTGCGGCTTAAGTATTTTCTTCAAATCCCGTTTGAGCAGGGAAAGCTTACCCCCGATTTCCTCGGCGGTGAAGTATTCGATCTCTCCCGAAAAATGAGGAAAAAGCAGATCAATCAGATCATCCGCAAACTGGTGGACTTTATCCATCGCCGAAAAGAATGAGGGAAGAGCGTGTCTGGCCGTGATTAACTGCTGCGAAAATTTATGATTCATAGAAATGGCCTCGCGTCTTTTTTTGGTGTATGACATTTGTGCTAAAATCAGCGGATAAGTTGAACATTGCAATTTTGGAGAATGTTCCGCCCCGGTCTGGCCGGCGCTCGACCGGCATAAGGAAACTTGGCCCAGAAAAGGTGAATAGTAGCAGATATCCCTTACGAACAAGTTGAAAGGGAAAAATCGCCAATGGATTGGCTGAATTTCCGGAGCACAAGCTGACATGCTTCGCTCATTTTCCTGGGAAACTCCGGCAATTCTCCGTGATTGGACAGAATCAGCGCTGTTAAAAGGAGATTGAGATTGCAGAACGAGGCAGGATAAATCAGGACTGACCGGGTAAATCAATCAGCGGCACGGCAAGTCATAAATCAGATTATTAAATCAAAAGTTTTTATTCGCTGCTGAGCATGGGGGACGGGACTTCGTCCGGCGAATAAAAGACAATATCATTGAAACCGTCGCCATTTTCGTCGGTTATCCGCAGGTAATATCCCCACTCGCCAAAAGTATTGGTCACTTTAATCAGCAATTTATTGTATCCCGGATGCAGGACCACTGTCACCAGATGCTGATCGAGCAGAGCATCGCGCTTCTGAAAATACTGCCAGATCAGGTCGTCATTCAACCATAACTTGCAGCCTTCATCTGTTCCCAGCCGAATCTGCACCTTCCGCTTATCCGGCGAATAGGCATAAACCACTCCGTATGCAACCGTCCAGTTGCTCCTTTGAAAAATCGATTTCAAATTCACATAACCATCGGCGTACCCATCATCACCCGGTCTCCAGCGGAGGTCTGCGCCGTCATTCCTGTAGGCGGCTTTCAGATCGATGTTGAATTCCGGAGGAAACTGATAATCGAATTGGAAAATATTCTCCCTGGCAAAAGGCCCGATGATCCGCCAAGTGCTCTCGGGTGCCACCCCCAGGGACCGGTATTCGGACAATACCTTTGACCTATCACCCTGTTGATCATAAAACCGGGTCCGGGCAAAACGCACCATTCTTTCCAAATCTTTCCTGCCGGATTGCCGGGCCAGCGGCAGAAATATTTCGGAAATTCTGTGATGGTCCCCGCTGTTTTCGGGGTCATTATCGGCCCACCAATAGATATATTTCCAGGGATTCGCCCACCCGTCATTCCGTCTTGGCTGCAAAACATCATAGAAGGTTTCAATTTGGGAAGGACCGATTCCGCTGGCCCAGTCCGATTCGCCGGCTTTCAAACGCACCAGAGCAAGGCTGACCTCGTAGTAAATTTTGTCCCTGGGAGGGAAGGCATCGGTTTTCAGCATCTTTTCAACAACGGGAAGCAGTTCCCGGGGTGGTAAGCCCGATTCCAAAACAAACAGGAGAATATTATCAATATGCGTCGTCGTTGGCTCGCTATCGATAATCCGTTGATATTTTTCAAATGCACTTCGATACAGCTTCATGACTTTGGCTGTCTCACCCAGCGACGAATACATTTCTCCGCCCAGTAAAATTAATCTCACCGGGGGTATTTTCTCATTTATTAATTTCTGAAGAATTTCTTCCGCTTTTTCAATTTTTCCAAACCGCCAGTACATCAGCAGTTTTCCTCCGAGGATTTCTTCACTCATTTTGGATGGGATTTCAATATTCTGAAATTTATTAAAATAAGAGGATGCCTTTTCATAATCTCCAAGTTCAGTATAAATCTGACCTAATCTGAGCAGGGAGAAATCAAACTGCGGCCATTTTGCAATGGCGGTTTTCAATTGTACGGCGGCATCTTCCAGTTGGCCGGACAGCATAATAATGTCGCCCTTGCTGTCGTAAGGATTGGGTTCATCAGGCGCCAGTTGCTGGTATTTATTGATATATTTGAGCGCGGTGTTAAATTCGCCCCGGTAGGCGAAGAAATAGCCCAGCTCGTTGTATATTATTTTTCTGGAGGGGTCCAGATCAAGAATTGTCTGATATTCTTCAAAGGCTTGATTTTCCATGCCCAAAATCCGGTATAAGACTGCCAGTTCAAAACGAAAATCTGTGTCGTTGGGGAAGCGGTTGACCGCTTTTTCATAGAGGGAAACCACATCAACGTCTGCCCCGGATTTCTGGGTTTCGACTATTTGAAGACGCAATTGATCTGCATCCGAAAGTTTTTCCCTGAATCTTAAGACCTTTGCGAAAGTCCGGTTCGCTGCATCATATTCTCCAAATGAATTCTGAATAGACCAAAGCCGGAAATAGGCCGTTGCAAATGTGGTATCGGCTTTCACAGCGTTTTTCAAGCTTTTCACCGCTTCGGCATACATGAGCTTTTCCTGGTATATCAAGGCCTCGGAATAGTAACGGAATGCTTCAATGGAATTTGTCATTTCGACCGGTTCCATCTCGTATTCCCTTTCTTCTCCCTTTTTTCCGCGCAGGCTGTCCCTCACTTTTTCCGAGAGCTCATCAACCATGGAAAAGATATTCTCAAGCCCTTCACCGTGGATTATTTCCTTCCGGATGAGCTGCTCATTCCCCGAATGGCGAATCTCAACATAAATATTCAGACTATCGGAATTCTTCTCAAACTGGCCGAACAAAAATATTTCGGAGTTGGCTTTCCTGGCTACCTCTGCCATCAGAGCCCGATCTGATAAATCCCTTTCGCTTCTGTTTAACTGTTTCAGAATTTCATTCAGTCGTTTCAGCGGAATTACATTCAGATAAGGCGATTGCGATAAATCGGTTATCAGCATATCAGTCAGCCCCCGCTGCAGCCAGTCCAGGCTTTTGTCACGCGTTTGATTCCTGAAATAGAATACGGTGATGGACCGCTGCTCTTCCGGCGACACACGCAGGACACTCGAGATATTCTGGGAAGAAACCTGCCTGGCGGGACTTTCGCTGGCCAGTTTTATCTTTCTCACCGATGAATCCCGGCAGCTAATTAGCAGAAGAATAACAAACATTGTAAATATGGATAAATGGCGAATCGGCAATTTCATCACAATTCCCCGGGTTATTTGCATTTTAATTCCCACTTTTACGTAATTTTATTTCTTTTGTTACGATATATCTGCCTGGAAAAATTAAATAAATTACTTATCCTTCACACTTCACTACAAGCAGAGTTCGGTCATCATTCATTGGAGCATTTTCCGTGAATTGCTCAACATTCTCAAGAATATAATCACGCAATTGATGGGCACTCATATCACAGTTATTCAAGCAAATCTCACCCAGCCGCTCGTCGCCGAACTGATGTTGTTGATGGTCCATCGCTTCAACAATTCCATCGGTATACATCACCACGAATTCTCCCGGGTGCAATTGAAGCACAACTTCCTTTAATTCCTCTTTGAATATTTTTCCGAATTCCAGTCCGAGCCCGATGCCCGGTGAAGGAAAGAATTGGGAATTGCCGTTGTTGCCAATGTGGAGCAGCGGATTGTGCCCTGCCCTGCAGAAGCTGAACTGTCGCGAAGGAACATGCAGAATGCCGTAAATCATCGTTACATAAATGTGCCGGTCGATGTGTCGATACAGTTTTTTGTTAAGCTGGAGAAGCAGCTTTTTGGGAGATGTAAATGCAGTACTCAGTGTGGCCATCAGACCCTTGATCTCTGCCATATAAAATGACGCGGAAGTGCCCTTGCCACTGACATCGGCAATTACGATTCCCAAATGGTCATTACCAATTGCAAAGAAATCAAAATAATCGCCTCCCACTTCCTGGGCAGGCAGGCATATACCGTCAATTTCGAAGCCCGGAATTTCCGGCATGGCAACCGGCAATAATTTCTGCTGGACCTCTCTGGCTATCTCCAGCTCGCGTTTCAGGCGTTCCTGCTCACGCAGTTCCTCATACAGCAATGCATTTTCCAATGCCAGCGCCGCCTGCTTCGCCAGGATTGAAGCAAAATGGCGCTGTTTGGGAGTAAAATCCGGCACCTGCGGAGGCAATTCAAAAAACAGCAAACCGAACAATTCATCTTTGGCAATCAGCGGAAGCATGAGCTCAGGCAGGGCAGGTTGGATTTCCGGTAATTCATTCTTAAGTTCCTGAGGAAGTCTGTAAGTATATATCCCTTCGGGACGATCCCTCAGAAAATCCTTTAACATGGAACTGATAGAAAAATGCACAGGATCGCCAGAACCATTTCCTCCAACGGAGGCGGTTTCATACAGCTCATCGTGTATCGGTCGGTTTTCAATATAGATACGGGCGGCGGAAGCCCCTATGGCGCCGCATAAGCGGTCCCTGACCAATCGGGAGAGCGTCTGAAGCTGAAATGTGCCGCTGAGTTCCGAGCCCATGCTTTCGATCACCTGACGCTCATACAATCCTTCCACCATTTCATTGAAGGTATTGGCCAGCTTTCCGATTTCATCCCGGGAATCAATTTTCACCTTTTGTTTCAAATTTCCCCCGGCTACTTCCTCCATGGCACCGCTTAATTTTTCCAGTGGACGGGTTAAGTGCCTGCTTATCAGAATTGAAACGACCGTAAAAATCAGCATGAAAATGACAGCCAATCCTATATTCAAGCGAATACCATATTCCAATTGCCGGTTAATCTCGATAAGCGAAAATCCCACATGGACACTTCCCAGGACTCGGTCGCCAACCAAAATATTTACCCTTTCGGTGCGAAAGTCCTGTTGGCTTTCGGCAGCCACACCCCCCGTATCGAGCCGCCTCACAATTTCGGCTTCACTGCGATAGTCTAACGAAGACTGTTTCAATTCTATCAGATCTTTATTCAGAGTGCTGGCACGCAGGATATCCCGGTCATCAAAAATTGCGATATAAACAATATCCTTATTAAAGGCCATTAACTGCGAAATGTAATTTTGGTATACCGACCAGTCCTGCCGGTCGAGCAACTGCATGGTGGCAATATTCTGGGCGATGCGGCTTATCTGAGACTGCACCGCAGTTCGCTTGGAGTCCAGTTCCCGAATGATGAAAAAGTAAGTGACATTAATCATAATAACGGCAACCAGAACTGTGGAAAGAAAAATAAATTTTGTTCGCAACGTGAATAGCAAGATTGGACCCCGGTGATTCTGTTGCCGTCAATTTACGGATACTTAATATATGATTCAACGTGAATATTGGTAAATCGTTACATTTTATTTAAACAGAACTGCATGAATTCACGATTATTTGCACGATATTTAATAATCATAACACTATGGTTCTTATGGCACTAATAATATCTTTCGTGGTTTAAAGGATAAATATTATTTTCTCCAGAAAACTGTGTATATAACGGAAGGAGGTCTATAGTGAA
>JARRQT010000129.1:0-12511 GCA_037381445.1 Calditrichia bacterium | reverse complement strand
ATCTCATTCATGAACGAAATCGCAAATCTGTGCGATCGGGTGGGTGCCAATGTGGAAATGGTCCGCAAGGGAATCGGCTCGGACAAACGCATCGGCTATTCGTTCATTTTTCCCGGCGTAGGCTACGGCGGCTCCTGTTTTCCCAAAGATGTGAAAGCGCTTATCCGTACCGCAAAAGGATACGACTATCATATGCGGATTCTGAATTCGGTGGAAGAGGTGAATGAAGATCAGAAGAAAATATTGGTGCCCAGGATTTTGGAGTACTACAAAAATAATATCGCCGGAAAAACCTTTACGCTCTGGGGGCTGAGTGGCACAGGATGAGGCACGGCGGCTGGGACTGGACAAAGTTATAACCCTGTGTGAAGATAATTATGAAGCGCTGCAGGGAAGCGATGGTCTGATTCTGGTCACCGAGTGGCTGGAATACCGGGAGCCCGATTTCGAAGAGATGAAGAAAATTATGAATAAGGCAGTGATTTTCGACGGACGTAATATCTACAATCCTGAAAAAGTCCGCGAATTCGGCTTTGACTATTTTTCCATCGGCCGCCCCTAAGAATCACTGAAAATACATTTGCGGGAGAGCGTTTCTCTGAAAATGTTCTCCCATTTTATTCTAAAATTGAGAGATTATATGGCTTCCAGTAAAACTGTTCTGGTTACCGGTGCTGCCGGTTTTATCGGTTCTCATTTAAGCGAGGCTTTGCTGGCGAGAGGGGATCGGGTGGTTGGCGTCGATAATTTCGATCCCTTCTATTCCGAAAAAATTAAGCGAAATAATTTGAAAGGCAGTCTGGAGCACCGGAATTTTACTTTCCATGAGGAATCAATTTTAAATTTTCGGAGGATGCTTCATATTTTTGAAGCGCACAAAATAACGCATATCGTTCATCTTGCCGCCAAGGCTGGCGTGCGGCCTTCCATCAACGATCCGGTATCTTATCAGAAGTACAATGTGGAGGGCACGAATAATATGCTGGAGCTGGCCCATCAGTCCAATATCACGAATTTTATTTTTGCTTCGTCATCTTCCGTCTACGGAAATAACCGAAAGGTCCCTTTTTCGGAAACGGATAATGTGGATTTTCCCATATCTCCCTACGCGGCCACCAAAAAGGCAGGGGAGTTGCTGTGCTATACTTACCATCATTTATATGATATCAATATTTTTGCGCTGCGGTTCTTCACCGTCTACGGTCCCCGTCAGCGGCCGGAGATGGCAATTCATAAATTTACCCGCATGATCAACCGCGGGGAGCCGATCCCGGTGTACGGATTCGGGAAACCGGAGCGTGATTTTACCTATATTGACGATATCATTCAGGGCGTGATAAAGGCTGTAGACAGCGTTAAGGGGTATGAGATAATAAATCTCGGTGAGTCACAAACCACTTCGACCGACCAGTTAATTAGATATATTGAGACGGCGCTTGGCAAAGCGGCCATCCGGAAGGAGATGCCCATGCAGGCAGGAGACGTGGACAGGACATTTGCGGATATAAGCAAGGCCAGGAACATATTGAAGTATCACCCGACGACACCGATTAAAAATGGCATCGAAAAATTTGTGACCTGGTATATGGAAAACAGGGAAAAATTATAGAAATTTGTGCCGATTTATTTTACCGTAACGGATATTAAGGCAAAATATCAATTTTACCAAACAGGAGTGCATATGGAATTACTGAATAAGATCAAAAAACATGAGGCCGTGATCGGTGTTATCGGAATGGGATATGTGGGGCTGCCGCTGCTGCTTGAATTCGTCACCGAGAATTTTCCGACTGTTGGTTTTGACATTGATCCCCAGAAAGTGGAAGCGCTGAACAAAGGCACTTCTTACATCAAACATATTGCTTCCGAGAGGATCCGTAAGGCCCGATAAAGCAAAAAATTTGAGGCAACCGCCGATTTCAGCAGGCTGAAAGAAGTGGATTGTATTCTGGTATGTGTCCCCACGCCGCTGGATAAACACCGGGAACCGGATATTTCCTACATTGTGGATACCTCTGAGACGGTTTCGAAATATGTGCAGAAGGATCAGCTTATTGTCCTGGAAAGCTCCACTTTCCCCGGTACTACTGAAGAAGTGATGCTGTCGATTCTGGAGAAATCAGGCCTCAAAGGCCACCAGGATTTTTACATTGCTTTTTCCCCCGAAAGGGAGGACCCCAATAATCCCAAATATAACACGAGAACCATTCCCAAGGTGGTAGGCGCCAATGATCCGGTGTCGCTGGAGCTTACCAAAACCCTCTACGATCAGGTTATTGTGAAAACGGTGCCTGTCTCATCCAGCCAGGCGGCTGAAGCCACCAAACTCCTTGAAAATATTTTTCGCAGCGTGAACATTGCCCTGGTCAATGAAATGAAGATGATCCTGGATGCCATGGGAATCGATGTGTGGGAGGTCATCAATGCCGCTTCAACCAAGCCTTTTGGCTTCATGCCGTTCTACCCCGGACCCGGCCTCGGCGGGCACTGTATTCCCATCGATCCCTTTTATTTAACATGGAAAGCCCGGGAATATGAACTGAGCACCCGTTTCATTGAACTGGCCGGTGAAGTGAATACCTCGATGCCTTATTATGTGGTGAACAAATTGATGGATGGATTGAACCACCATAAGAAAAGCATAAACGGCGCGAGGATTCTTGTCCTGGGACTGGCCTATAAAAAGGACATCGATGATATGCGTGAATCGCCTTCCCTTAAACTGATGGAAATCATCGCGGATAAAGGCGGCATTGTGGACTATCATGATCCGTACATTCCCAAACTGGGACGGACCAGACATTATGATTTCGAAAAGGTGAGCGTGGATTTGACCCCGGAAAACCTGAAAAAATATGATGCAGTGCTGATTTCCACCGACCATTCCGACTTCGATTATAATTTCATCGTGAAGAATTCGCAGTTGGTGGTGGATACCCGGAATGCCACCGTAAAGGTGGACCGGGACTTTGACTAATTTCCTTTAAATGCTTTTTGTTTCATTGCCATTCATATATAAATTTTGATGAAACAGGAATGCGGACCTTATGCACAGAAGATTTCGAAAGATATTATTTTGGATCAGCGGGATTCTGTTGGCGCTTCTTGTGATTTTTATTCTGCTTTACTCCTATACGGATCTTGTCGACAAAGGAATACTCCACATTGCAAACCGTCTGGTGGACCAGGGAATCGAGATTCGCTACAGCAAACTGGAAGGCAATCTGGTCGGAAATATCCGCCTGAGCGACGTGACGGTAGCCAGCAAAACCGATACGCTCAGATGTCCCGTCATCGAACTGAAATACTCCTCCCTTGACCTGCTGAAAGGGAAGATTAATATCGATTACCTGCTGCTGCAGAATCCTCAGATTCGGATAAACATATCGAATGAAAAAAACGCCCGGCCGGAGAATGTTTCAACTCCGTCGGATATGGACAGCTTGTTCGCCGGAGTGGATTTGAGCTCTCTGCCTTCTTTGTCCGTTACGAAGTTGTCAGTTAAAGAAGGAAAGCTGATCATCCGTCAACCTTCCAAAGATAATTATATAAGCGGCCTATCATTGGAATCGAGCGCTTCTGTCAATTCCGAGACATTAAATTTCCAGTTGAAATACCTGCAGGGATTCTGGGAAAATAAGGACATCACCCTGAAAAAGGCCTCCTTTCATTTTAAGGGCAATAAAAAACGGGTTGTTCTTAACCAACTGGAGATATTATTTGATGATGCCCGGATTTTTGCACACGGTGAGATCGAGCTGATTCCCAATTTAAAATTTTATATGTTTGCAGACACCAGCCGCATTGCGGTGCCCTTCATAAGAAAAATCTCTGCGCAATTTCCATATCAAAACGGCGATCTCACATTTTACGGCAGCTATATCGGGAGTCCCGCCAGTTTTGCCGGTGAATTGTTTGCAAATGGAAACCTGGACAGCCTTTCATTTAAAGAGGCGTCATTCAAATATCAATTCAGAAATAAAACGCTGGCTTTGAAGGATGTGCGGATTTCAACCAATTTCGGAAACGTCAGGGGATCCGCCCGGATCTCCCCGGAGGAGAAAAACAGTATTGTTCTGTCTTTCCGGGATGTTGATCTGAAGAAAGCCGGTTTTTCATCCGTTGCTACGGAACTAAACGGCCGTTTGAATCTGAATTTCAATACCTGGAATCTCAAAAGACTCAGCGGCAGCGGCGATGCGGTGTTAACCGGCCTTGTTTACGATAAGATCAGGATGGACAGCCTGTTTTTTAATCTGGCTGCCAATGAAGGGAACTGGGAGCTGAAGCGAGGCTCGCGGGTTGTTGTTCAGAAAGCGTCCCAATTCTTTGTTTCCGGCTCCATGAGTAGAAGCCGGGAATTGAATCTGGAGCTGAATACCCAAAACAATATTCTCGATACCCTTTCCGCCCGGCTCAATTTAGGTGACCTGGGAGGCGCAGGCAGCCTTCAGGTTAAAATTACCGGCAGCCTGAATAATCCCAATATCGCGGGTTATATGCTGCTGGATTCGCTGACTTACACCCCGGCAACGGTTTATGGGGTGGAGGGGCGCTTCAATGTTTCCGGTATGCTGAAGGAAAGAACGGGCTATTTTACCCTCGATCTGTCCTCGGGGCTCATCTCCGACATTCTGCTGACGGACGGGACAGTGATTCTGAACCTGCGGCAGAACATTGTGGATATTGATTCTGTCAGTTTCTACAATAACGACAATTATGTGGCGCTGACCGGGCAGGTTACACAGTCGGAGAAATACACTGATATCAGATTCAATTCCTTTGAATTTTTATATGAGAATTATTTGATATCAGCTTCCGACACCCTGGAAGCATTCTACCGGAACGATTCTCTGCAGATCGAAAATTTTACACTGAGTGCCAGGGGCAACGGAGAAATTGAAGTCCGGGGGCTCCTGAATTTTTCGGGCAATACCGGACTGGCGGTTTATTTCAAAAATATCCGACTGCTTCCTTTCAACCAGTTCCTGAAATGGAAATATCAGCTTTCCGGGCTCTCGGAGATCTCGGTTGGGATCAGCGGGCGAATGGATAGCCTGCAGGTCGAATCGTCGCTTGATATGCAGGACCTGGCCCTGGATGCGGATACGCTGGGCAATCTGAAAGCGGATTTCACCTATGATAACCGGAAACTGAATATTGAGAATCTTAATTTTCAGCATCGTGAAAACTCCAGTTTTTCATTGAAGGGAAATATCATTTTTCCCTCTCAAAAAAACGGCCAGGGCGCATATCTTTTTACGGATGATAACAAAATAAACTGTGCGGCTGATTTTAATAATATTCAGATTTCGGATTATCCCTTTTTTAAGACATTCAATTTTCCGGTGGAAGGAAATTTCTCCGGGAATCTGCGGCTGGAAGGGTCGCTTCCCAATCCTTCGGGGAATTACCTTATAAAAGGCGAGAATGTGCGCTTTCGCGAGTATGATTTCCCGAAATTTCAACTGGATGGCCGTCTTTCTTCTCAAAAGATAATTCTGGATTATGCCCGAATTAATTTTATGGATACCGATATTTCCGCCAATGGCTTTAAAAATATTGCCTGGGATATTAACCATCCCGAAGAAATTTTTTCGGATGAAAGATTCTCCCTGCTGGTGACTGTCCAGGATGACACGGTGAAATTTTTAAATATATTTACGCCCGAAGTCGATATGCTTACCGGGAAAATCGATGTGAATGCCCGTCTGGGAGGCGTGGTTGGTAATCCCCAGATTCTGGACGGGAATATCGATATTTCCGACGGTACTCTTTATCTCTCCAAAATAGAAAATCCCGTTTCGAATATTGAATTCGCTTCGGTTTTGAAAGATTCCAGGTTAAAGATCACCAAAGGCCGGGCAAAACTGAAAGGCGAAGTTGAGGACCAGAATTTTTTCAAAAGATTTACCCGTTTCATATTCAGTCCTATCCGGAGGCTGCTGTTCAAAACCCGCAATGAAGGGGACGTTTCATTTTCAGGCGATGTGGACCTCTCCGCTATCGATCGGCCGAAATTGAATCTGTCAGTGAAAGCCAATCGTGCATATGTGAATTACTTTCTGGAAAATACCAAAATTCTTTTCTCAACCAAAAACATGTCAGTCACCGGACGGGACACCCTTCTGGTGAAGGGCGATGTCACAATTCACAAGGCGGCAGTGGATTTAAATTTGAAAGAGTCCGAGAAAAATCTCCTGCTTTATCCTTCGCTGCGGGAAACCCCGCCATATATGCAGTATATGCTCAATGTGTCAATACCGGCAAATTTTTATGTCAGAAGTGAGGCCGCCTTCAACTCCTTCGAAATGCAGCTTAACGGGGACCTGCGGGTGAGTCAGGAACCGCGGGGATTACTGGAGATGTATGGGAATCTGGACGTTCCCAAGGGAAAGTATTTTCAATTTGAGGAATTCAATATCCAGAATGGAAGGGTGGAATTTGTCAATCCGAAAGAGCTGCCGCAGCTGGATATCTATGCTCAGAAGAAAAAATACGGCTATATTTTTCAATTGCATGTCTTCGGTTCGCTGAGCAATCCGGTGAAAGAGATCCATATTTTTGATTCTAACAGCGGAGAGGATGTCACCAATCTTTATCCCGAAACCAAAGATCAGATTGCTCTATTGCTGTTCGGCGTCACCTTTAATGAACTGGGGGGCAGTTCGGTGCTGGATAAGGGGCAGGAAGTGATCAATCAGGCGCTGATTTCGCAAATTGAGAGGGAAGCCCGCCGCTTTATCGGGCTGGATGAAGTGCGCCTGGAGAGCCAGGATAATCTGCTGGATTTCAGAAACCGGCGGCTGAATCAGGACCTGGGAGAAACCAGCCTTTCGCTGGGAAAATATCTGACGCCTCATCTCTATCTTGAATATAAAACCCAACTGGCCTCGGCCGGTTTGCCCGGTCTCGGGAATATCCCGGCACCGCGCCTTTCCTGGGAGGCCGGAAACCAGCTATATATGGAATACAGAATAAACCGGAATTGGTCGATTTCCACTTTTTACGAAAAACGGCAGTACGATAAGGTTAAATTTGACATTAACTGGCGCTATGATTTTTAAAAAATACTTCTACATTTTTGTGACTATTTTAATGTTTCTGGGCAATGTCTATGCCCAGGGTCTGAAAGTGGATGTGATCAGGTTTACCGGCAATGAGCATTTCTCCAATTCCGAGTTAAGAGCCTTAATCAAGTCGGAAGAAAAAAAGCCCTTCAATAATAAATACCTGCGGCTGGATGTCACCATCCTCACCAATTATTACCAAAACCGCGGTTTTCTCAATGTCTGGATTAATTCCGACATCGAGAGGAGGGGGAATAAGATAAATATTATCTTCAACATTAAGGAAGGAATCCGTTTTGTTTTGGGGGGAATAGAGGTTTCCGGCGGCGGCATCCTCAATAAAAATCAGATCAGGAATGCCTTCTCCATTAAAAAGGGGGATGTATTTCTTCAGTCCGAAATTGACAACGGTCTGAATAAACTGGAAAAGTATTATTATAATCACGGCAAGCCCTATGTCACGCTCAATCGCGTGCAAACCGAGCAGGACTCCTCCATCTTTGTCAAGCTTGATGTTCAGGAAAATGAAACGGTTTTCATCAGGGATATTGATTATCAGGGACTGGCCCGGGTGAAGAGTTTTATTGTCCGGCGGGAGCTGGCGATCGGCAAAGGTGATATCTATTCAAGAAACAAAATTGACAAATCCCAGGGGAATATCTACAGCACCGGCCTCTTCGATTTTGTGGGAATGCAGTTGCAGGCCATGGATTCGACCCGGTCCCAGGCCAGGCTTCTCGTAAAGCTTGTGGAGAAGAAATCCAGATGGGTAGGCGTGCGTTTCGGCGTAGCCTATGAGCAGGAGATCCTTTATGGCGGCACCTTCGACTTTTCCTTTGGATTCGGGCACCGCAATCTCTTCGGAACCGCCCGCACGGCCTCGGTGGAAGTGATACCTTCCCTCTCCTATGATTTCCAAAGCCATAAGATTATTAATCCCAAGAACCAGTATACGTTCACCTTTATTGAACCCTGGATTGGCTATACCCGAACGCCGGGAATATTTCGGGCGTCCTTTTACCAGGTCCGGCCGATGAATTCCGCCGACTATAACTATTTCTCCTCTTCTTTCCAGATCCATCATGAATATAATAATGCCTGGCAGGCTTCCGGCACTATCGCATTCAATAATGTTAAAGTTCTTGAACAGGACACCCTGGCTGAATCCTTCTTCACGCTGACCAAAGGCCAGGATTTCATCTATTCTCTGTCCACAGATTTCCTGCGGGACAAACGGGACAATTATCTGAATCCGCAGGAAGGCTCGGTCCTTGAAACCACCATCAAATTCGCCTACTCCAGGAGCCGGGACAAGCTCACCGGTTCCGCTTCAGTCAACCGGTTTTTCAAACTGACCGGCCAATGGAACCGCTATCAGGCCTTCGTTCTCAAGCGCAATTGGGTACTGGCTTCGCGGGTACGGGCCGGAGATATCATCGAATTGGGCAAAAGAGCGCAAATACCGGTCCTGGAACGGTTCTATCTGGGCGGTGCGTCAACTGTGCGGGGATATCCCGAACAGCTTTTGGGCCCGGTAAGCTATGATGAAAACGGCAGACCGATTGCCATCGGCGGGAAACTGATGCTGCTGGGAAATCTGGAATTGAGGATTCCTATATTCTGGCTGTTCTGGGGAGAAGTATTTGTGGATGCTGGAAATGTGTGGCTGGAAAACTCTGATTTCAAAATCACCGATATAAAGACTTCCACCGGAGCAGGGGCGGCCTTGATGACGCCGCTGGGTCCCGTCCGTTTCGACTATGGCGTTAAGCTTCAGCCCCGGAGAAACGAAGCCCCCGGCGAATTCCATATCAGCATTTCATTTGCTTTCTGATATCAAAAATATTCGGAAAATTTTTTGCATCAACAATCAAGATATAGCTGAAAAGGCGGAATATTTTCCGGTGTTTCATACCTATTATTCAGTCTCAGCGGGCCTGCCTATAGGAACCTTTTAAATAAGGTAACATTTAATCTCATAGTCAAATTCTTGTGAAAGCAGTTTTATTTGCTCAGACGCGCGAAATCCATGACAACTGTTAAGTATAAGAGAACCCTATGCCATAGCGAACGTGTTGAATATTAGCTTTGTAACAAATTTGGGTGATCGTATTTGTTCCCATTTCAGATGTATAAGCCTGTGGTTGAATGATGTGGAAGAAATGGAATAATTTATCTTAGGGCAGGAGATAAAATGACGAAAATTTTTTACTATTCTCTGATTGTGATTATTTTCGGGACCATCGGCTGCGCGGATCTGGATGACAAGGAGAGCAAAGAAAAAGTGAAAAGCATGGGTGAGGAGTTAGCTGCGAGTTTTAACGAACCTGATTTGATAAAGCATGAGAAACAAAAATCCGCAGACAGCCTTGACCAGAACAATAATCCCGGAACTGCAAATTATCAGGAGTTGAAAAGCCTGCTGCCCCATAGCGTGGGGGAATTTCACCAAAAGGAGATCAGCGCCGAGCAATCTTCCATTTTCAGAATTAATGTTACCAAGGCACAGGCCAGTTATGAAAACAGCCATGGCTCTCTGCTCAAGATGAAGCTCATTGACATGGGCAAGCTGAAGGGCTTAACCACTTTCACCGCCCTCACCTGGACCATGGTCGATTTTGAAAGGCAAAAGGATCAGGGATATGAAAGGACCTTGACCTACGCAGGCTATAAGGCATTTGAAGAATACAATAATGAAAACAAGAGCGGAAGAATCCAGTTGATTGTTACCAACCGTTTCCTTATTGAGGTGGAAGGATACGGCGTGGAGATGAGCCTTATCAAGAAAGCATTGAATAAAATTGATTTTGATTTGCTGGAATCACTGAAAGTAGAAACGGTGGTGGATTAGAAACGTGGATTTGAACCCGCGCCGCCGACTCACTTTGAACATTTCGGCTCTGTTTATACCTTCCCCTGAAATGATCTGATTTTTCCCCGGATAACAACTTCATTTCTTTCATCATTTTGAGTCATGACAATTGACCCGGCGGATTGCTGTCGACCTGCAAACCCGGCTGAATTGTTTTTTTCCTTCCGGCAGGCTTACAAATATTGAAAACTTGGGATATCTCCTCAGAGGACAAATCGCCGCAAAAGCGGTATCAAAAAATTTAAAAATATGCTTTCATATTTTGAGAAATTACACCTATATTGCCCGCAGTGCTGATCTAGAAAATATATGCTCATTTCTGTTTAAGCCTTCGTTTTTCTGTCGTTTTTTGTTGATTAATTACCCCAGTTTCAAAACAGTTAACCGTCGGTCCCGGCGATTTCCCTGATCTAAAAAATAAATGCTATTCATTCATTTTGAGGAGGATTCATGTGAAACCATCCCTGAGGTATATCCTTATCCAATTGCTGCTTTTTTATTTTTATGGTTTTTCTCAAGCCGCTGATACCAGAACGATAGCGATACTCGATTTCGATAATAACAGTATTTCCGATAAGGAGCAGTTGCAGCCTTTAAGCACAGGTCTGGCTGACATGCTGAATACCGAAATGTCCCAGATCAGTGCCTTCAAAGTGGTGGAGCGGCAGAAATTATCCGGTTTGCTCAATGAAATCGGCCTGGGCCAGTCGGGCGTGGTAGACCCTGCCGCGGCGCAGCAGGTTGGCAAGTTGCTGGGGGCCGAAACCCTGCTGCTGGGAGGATTCGTTAACATGTTCGGCGGGAAAATGCGGATCGATGTCCGTATTGTTGAGGTCGAAACCGGCTCCACGCTTAACGCGGTGGAAGAAACCGGGAAGGTGGATGATGTTTTCAAAATGGTTAAAAATCTGGCCCAAAAGATCAGCCGCTATTTTGCCATTAAACTCAACAGCGAAGACAAGGAGCGGCTGAAACAGCATACCGGCAGTGAAAATCTTGAAGCTGCCCTCTATTATTCGCAAGGAATCGGGTTGGGTGATGCGGGCCGAAAACATCTCGCAGACGGGAATCCTGAGCTGGCCCGCCAGTCTTTTGTCCGCGCGGCTGAGTCTTTCCGAAAAGCAGTGGAACAGAGCAAAAATTTTCGTGATGCCCGCAGCAAACTGAAAGAAATGGAAGCGGAACTTCAGAAGATTTCTGATCAGCAGCATTAATTTTTCTGTGACAATATTCGAGGAGATATAACAATGAAGAAACACCATTTCCTTTTTGCGGCGCTTGCCATTTTTATGGTTCTCAGGATGGGCTGCGCCGCTGTTCAATCGAATCGCGGTCAGGCAATGCTGAAGAAGGGCCAGACGGAGGAAGCCATTAAATATTTTCTGGGCCAACTGAAGGAAGACCGTCTGAATCCGGCCACCTGGCGCGACCTGGGAATTGCCTATTTTAAAAACGGTGAGTATGAAAAAGCCGTCAAAAGCCTGGAGGAATCCTACAAATTAAATGATAAGGAGGACAAAACAATTTTTTATCTGGGTGCCTCCCACGAAGAATTACATGACTATGATCGCGCTATCCAGTATTATCGCCTTTATTCATCGGTGAGTAGGCTCAGCAAAATGCGCGGGCAGATGGAGGCACGGCTGGAGATGCTCACCCGCAAAAAGATGGAGTCGGAGGTGGCATTGGCGATTGCCAATGAAAGTAATCTGGATGTGAACGATGCTCAACCCAATTCCATTGCGGTGCTTTATTTTCAAAACCTGGGCAGGGCGACCCGGTTGGATCCGCTGCAGAAGGGTCTTGCCGACATGATGATCACCGACCTTTCGCAGGTTAAACAACTCAGCGTGGTGGAAAGGGTAAAACTGCAGAAACTTCTGGATGAAATGGGTCTGGGAATGAGCGGCCTGGTGGATGAAACCACCGCTCCCCGGATGGGAAAGCTGCTGGGGGCCGGCAAGCTGGTGAAGGGCACCTATATCGATCTGGATGAGAAAAATATAAGGATCGACGCCGGAATGGTGGAAACCCGCAGCGGCGCGCTGCAAACGGCCAATGAAACTTCCGGTGAACTGGAAAGGCTATTCCGCCTGGAAAAGAACCTGGTATTTAATGTCATTGATGAAATGGGCATTGCTTTATCTGACGAGGAAAGGGAGGCAATTCTGTATATTCCCACCGAATCTCTGCTGGCCTTTCTGGCTTACTCCAGGGGATTGGATGCCGAAGACCGCGGTAATTTCCGGGAAGCGCGCTCCTACTATCAGGAAGCGCTGAAAATCGATCCCGGATTTAAACAGGCCCGGGAAAATGCGCAGAAAACCGAATATTTTGAAAACGGCCTTGCCGATATCCGCCTGGTGGAAAATGAATTCACCCAAACCTACGAAACGCCGCTGGTGGAGATGAATACGCGTGACCGCCTGCAAACCAGCATGTCGAATATCGATGCCGGATTTGTCCCCGGTCTGGAGGCGCGCGAGCCGGTCCCGGAAGTGAGCAAAACCACCGCATTCGGCGGAGGCATTCCGGTGGAAATTGAAATCAGCCTCCCCCGCTAACCTGT
>JARRQT010000128.1:0-9557 GCA_037381445.1 Calditrichia bacterium | reverse complement strand
ACTTCCCGGTCCGCGGTCAGCATGTTTGTTTTTTCGCGGGCATAGCGGAACAGATTAACAAATGTCGTGCGGTTCCCATACCAGTCTCCCCCGCCTCCGTACTTGATTCTCGCGACCGTGACCGGTTCCTGACTGTAAAGGCAAAAGGGAAATGCAATGAGCTCTAAAAATAAAATAAAAACGGCAGTCTTTTTCATAAGAGAATTCTGTCTTTTGATTGACACTTCCTCATCCCGGTGTCTTCTATGTTATACACAGAAGTATGAGGATTTTTCCCGGTCAGGGCAAATTAAATTTCATTTTCAGGAAACAAGAAAGAATGAAGGCATTGACAAAATTTTGAGACTCTACGAATCCTTCCCACTCACAAATAAAAAGTCAGATCTAAGAAAAGGAATTAATTAAAGAACAGGAGCAAACAGATATCACTTACGCCTTTTCCTAAAATAATTCCCTCTAAAATTCTGAACTGATGTTTAGAAAAATAATTTGCTGGCAACAATCACGACCATGGTCACAGAGCCAATGGCCTTTACAGTAAGGCCGCCAACTTTTCCCAAGATGGCACCAAG
This sequence comes from Calditrichia bacterium, assembly GCA_037381445.1. GTDB lineage: Bacteria > Calditrichota > Calditrichia > RBG-13-44-9 > RBG-13-44-9 > JARRQT01. The sequence continues at coordinate 8,985 of JARRQT010000128.1, read as the reverse complement.
TGCTGCATAGCCGGCATCCCGGAACGATTTGCCGCGAATCATTTCGATACTCACCGTCCCGATCACAACACCGATAAAACCGCCAATAATGGCGCCCAAAACAGGACTCACGAAAAATCCGCTTATGCTGCCGCCAATTCCGCCCAGAATCGCAGCCACCACTCCCAGGCGGCTGGCCCCATAGCGGCGAGCACCAAAGGCAATAATCAGATACTCCAACAGCTCCACACCCACGGCAATGATTAACAACATCAATAGGAAAGAAAATGAAAATTTATCGAAATTGGTAGCCAATCCATACCAAATCGTGTCAAATACCACAATAAAATTTCCGGGGATACTCAAAAAATTTGAAACGACACTGAAACCAAGAATAGCAATAAAAATAATTTCCAAAACATCCATTAATGTAATTCCTTTTATTAACTAAATTCCCTCTTTAACATTCTATTTGGAAAATTGTTGCGCGAAATTTTTTCTGTTCTTCCGGCTGCTCAGCCCTAATTGATTCAGCACGGAGCGGACGCCAAACCACCCAACTTTGGTGTAGCCATACTTTTCAGTATTTAATATTTTATTTATTTTATAGGCTCCAAGTTGTGGCTCATGTGCAACAATATTTTTAATCTTGTCTTCCAATGAACGCATAGAAGGAGATTGATCTTTAATTTTTTCCTTGCCTTCCTGCCGAAATCCTTCTTCTTCCTCTTCTTCGATCGTGATTTCCGTCTTGGTATCAAAATAACGCGATTCTCTTTCCGGTGCCTTCCCTTCTGTCCTGTGAGTATGCATAGCCGGTTGCGCTACGGCAGCACCCTCAGGCCTGTGAATTGATTCCTCAAATTTATCAACGGCTTCTTCAACAGAATCATACACGTCCAGAATATGGTGGAATTCCAGTAACTCGAAAATCTCATAGACATCAGGTATCATTCGCACCAATTTCAGATCGCCATTCTGTTCCCGGATGGATTTGATCTCGCTGATGAAAATTCCCCATCCCGCAGAACTGATGTAATCGACATTTCCAAGGTCAATCACAACATTATATCTGTTTTGTTTCAAAAGGCTGTTTAAGGCTCGTTCAACCTCGGAGGAAGTGGTGGTATCAATAAACCCGCCTACCTTAATGATAGAAACCTGGTTTTGACTCCCCGCGACCTCTGTTGAAACTTGAATGCCTTCCATTACACCCTCCGATTTTAATGAGAGTATCTCATGTTAACCTGTAACCATGAAACATAAATTTACAAGGACCTGGGTTCCTAGTCAACTTTTCTTTCTTTTTTATCATCATTCTCCAGGCCGCTTTTAGTATTATCGGAATTTATTACTTCGGCTGAAGTGATTTCACCAACATTATTTTCCGAGTTTTCCTCGGGAAGCGACTCTTCGTTATTTCCATTGGTTCCGCCGTTTTCATCCAGTCGTTTTCCTCTCACGGTCAAAATCTTTTCTTTGCCCTTTTTATCCGATATAGGTGCCCGTACAGAAAAGACAGGAGGAATATTATCCTCCCCTTCTGAACGGAATCCCACCATTACCTCCCCGTCAAGGGTAAGCAATGGGGTTCCCGGTGGTTTCAGACGCCGTTTCCCGCCACGCTGGACAAAAACTTCACGCTGTTTCCGGCGATTCAATTTTGCCCTTTTTAGTTCATCGTAAATGAGGCGTGAGGAAATATCAATAAAACCATATTTCTCGGTACTCAGCATATCACTGATCCGCTTAGGTCCGTAATCGGGATGTTCACGAATGATATCATATAATTTGGTTTTCACCTCAATACTCAGATGCCTCAATCCCACGTTGGTATAACCATGGAGCATTTCCCGCAGGTAGGGGAATCCGCCCTCTTCGTATATTTTCTTATATTTGTAATAGGTGGATTGCGAAACACCCATCTGCAGGCAGGCCTGGGCTACGGTAATATCACTCTGTGAGGCAAGCCTGAATAAATCGTCAAACATCTTAATTTTTACATCAACGGCATCCATATTTTCCTTGAAGGCGACCAATGTAATGTCATCGTTCTGTTCGTAGCCGCCTGTGAAATTGAGAATATCCTCTTTCACATTCTTCACAAAATCTACCACATCCAGATTGCCGTAACGCCGTATAGCAGAAAGGAAACGCTCTTCCCCGTATAGTTCGCGTTTGTGATTCATGGCTTCTGTGATGCCGTCAGTATAAACCACCAAAATATCATCCGGGTGGAGGCGAATTTTATCGGCGCGTATCGTTTTATTGAAGAGGTTAATGTCAGGAAGGGTAATACCAATCGGGAATCCTGGAGGATTCAGATAATAGGTTTCCTTTGATTTTCCGCGGTAGAGAATCATCGGGTTGTGACCGGCACTGGAAAACGAGATCATCCGCTCCCGGGAATCCAGCACGATATAAAAAGCAGTAACAAACATGCCTTTGCGAATATCATCGGTGATAAAGGCATTTACTTTTGAAAGCACCTCCGCGGGACTGCTGTTACCCCGTGCTTCCAGGCGCAGTGCGGTCCGGATCATGGTCATAACCATGGAACCGGGGACTCCTTTCCCGGAGACATCAGCAACGCAAATACCAATAGTGTGATCATCGACTTCCACAAAATCGAAGAGATCTCCGCCCACCTCTTTAGCAGCCTGATAATAGGAGGTGATATCATATCCGATCACATCGGGGAAATCATCAGGCAAAAGCATCTGCTGGATTTCCTGGGCAACCTGCAGTTCACGCTGCATCCGCTGTTGTTCCATCAGGTTGACCTGTGCTTCGCGGAATTTCGTGGTCATTTCGTTGAATGCCTGGGCGATTTCACCAAGCTCATCACCGGCATCAATATCAAGCTCATCTTCATCGACAGTGCCGTGCCCCACTTGCCTCACCCAGCTCGCCAGTTTATGGAACGGATCCATAATAAGCGTAATCAAGATAAATGACCCGATATATCCCACCGCAAGCATTCCCAGAAGAAGCAAGATGAGATTCAGCCGCGAAGTACTGATTTTGTGGTCTATGTAATTTTGATTAATCCAGACCTGCGCGTATCCAATTGGCTCTGTTCCGCTGCCCTGTAGTGCAATAGGATGCACAAACGCCAGGATAAGACTATCCGCTGCAAACTCATAACGGTAGACCTGGGTCAGATTTCGCGTTTCTACCAACACTTCTCTGCCAACAGACAGTGGCTGACCGATGATGTCCATTTTAACCGGATAAGTGGCTAACAACTGTCTGCGCCGGTCCGTGATGAGCGCCATCGTCACCATTTTGGGATTACTTTCTTTGATCGATTTTGCATTCTCAAACAAAGTGATATCCTTCGATTCATTCATAGGATCCCATGAAATTTTTGCCAGATTGGCACTCAGCGCCTCATTATTATTATAGACATCCCGTGTGATATTTGTTTGCAGTCTGGAGTTGAAAATGAAAAATGATGCGATTGCCAGCGCAGTCATTATCATAGAGGTGACAATGGTGAATTTGGTGCGAAGAGTAAACGTATCCCACAAAGTAAGTGGCTTGGCGCGCTCTACTTTTTCGCGCATCTTGGTGAGCCGGAGCTCATTGCCGCGGGACGTCACATTATATTTAATGTCATCCATTAGTTTGCGCATCATGAAGATGCCCAAACCGCCCTTTTTGCCGATGGAGACATATTTATTCAGGTCAGGATTTTTTACCTGGCGGGGATCAAAACTTTTTCCGTAATCAATGATGACAATTGTGAGGCTCAGCCGCCGAACAATGGCCCGCACGATAATCTGGCCGTTTTTAATATCCCGGTAGCCATGGCGAATAATATTTGTGCAGGCCTCATCGACAACTAATTTAAAGGAATTGATTATTTTCTGATTGAAATGATGTTTCTTCCCTATCTGATCGATAAAATCTCTTATCTGACGCAGATAAGACATCTGTGCAGGAACAATAACCTCTTCCTTTACGACATTTTTAAACATTTTCCGGTATTCTCTTCCGTAAATCCAACTCTATGCTTAGCAATTTACTGCTGATTTCTGGTCCTTTTCAGTCTTTCCTCCGCACTTTTTATTACATCCTGTAATTTCTTGCTGTAAGGATATTTTTTCTCCAAATCTTTCCAGATCTTTAATGCTTCTTCATATTTTCCAACCAGGAACAGGTCCACACCCTTGAGATACATTCTTTCGGACTCCTGATCCATCTCCTGATCAACAACACCCATGCCGCGTTTGGTCCGCTCAATATACTGCTTGAGAAGCTGATTTGAGGGATCCATTTTTAATGCTTCTTCAAAAAGTCCAAGCGCGTTCTGATATTGTCCCAAATCATAGTACTGCAGCGCCTGCTGGACATATTGCTGGATTTTGATCCGATTTGAAAGTGTATTAATCTCATCTTTCAAATCCGGATCTTCGGGTGCCAGAACCAGCGCCTCGCTCAAAATCTGCAAGGCATTCGAATAATTACCGCTCTGGAATTCCTGCCGGCCCTGTGTGACCAGCTTTTTAACCTGCTCTTCCAACCGCCGTTTTCCGGTCGCGATGGCTTCTAATATTATCGGATCATTTGGAGAACGCTCAAGGGCTAAATTAAACTCAATGAGCGCATCGGTAAACTGATTTTTCTGCAGGAACACCTGCCCTTTTTCGAAATGAAGCTGCATATAGTTCTTGTTTTCCTGGGCCAGTTCCTTGTCCACGGCGGCAGCAATCGCTTTTTGCTGCCTGCTGTCCAGCTCCTGCTGAATTTTATTATTAGCGCTATCCAGCAAAACATTGGCATTCTTGTTAAACGGATCCACGGATACAACCTGCTGGAATTCCACATAGGCATCAAAATATTTATTGTCGCTGAAATATTCTTCACCTTTTTTCAAGTGCTCAACGATGAAATTCTGACGTTCCTCTTCCTTGGTCCGTTCCACCAGTTCTTTCTCGCGTTGACGCCGTTCTTCGGCAGCAATGAGCAGCAATTCATCCCGTGTCTTACCCAGACTGAAGGTAACGGAGAACCGGTGCGTGGGAGGAAATGCCCCGTCGCTGCTGATAGAACTAAAGGAGTAGTCAAGCTCCAGTATAGAATATTTCAACCCCGCTCCGAAAGCAAGGTGGCTGTTATCGAATCCCAAACGCACTGCTCCCATATCTCTGAACACATACTCTGTGCCTGCCCGTAAACTGCCATTTTCAAATTTGCTCTTATGATAATCAAAAACCAAATTAATTTTTGCATTTTCCCAGAAATTCAGCCCCTTAATGAAGCCAAACGAAACAATATAGGGCTCATTTTCATTTTCGCTTCCCAATTTCAGGGTCGGGGAAATCAAATTCCTGTAGCTTAAACCGAATGCCAAATTTTGCAGATATTTTCCTTCCCAATGCGGACGATACATCAATCCCAAATCAAATCCAAATCCTGTGGTATTCGGGGTTCCAAAAGAAAATTGCTGTCGCCTCACCTTAAAAGTGGCTCCGCCCAGTAGATTATAGGGAAGTCTTTTCCCATATGAAATATAAAGTTCATTTTCCTCATAGGTCGAATTCCCGAGAAATGCATTGTTTATATCTCTGAAGGGAATGTCTCCGGTGCCGATTCGTGCAAAACCGGCCCCGATAGTGCCATATGTCAGAGTCGGGTAAACAAATCCCGCAAAATCGTACATGGTGCCCTCAAATATCTGATTATGGAAGAGTGTAAAAGTGGCACGCGGTACCAATTCCAAACCGGCCGGATTCCAGAAAACCGCGGTGGGATCATTTGCAGCGGCAACATATGCTCGCCCCAATCCCAGAGCCCGGGCACCCACTCCATAACTGAGCGGAAGAGTAGTCCCATACTGACCCTCCGCCTGGCCGAATAGTTGATTTATTAACATCAGGAGCGCAATGAAAAATGCAGCCCCGGAATAGCGAAAATGCTGTCTTTTCTTTTCCATAAGGAATCACATATTTTATTTAATATAGGCAATCTTAGTTTTATATGACTTGTTACTTCCATCTTTGATATTAATGATGGCAATATACACCCCGTTCAGCACCCGATTTCCGGCATTATTCACGCCATCCCATCGCAGCGCACCGTCGTAAAGCCCGGCTGCAGGCAGGTTCTTTTTGTGGGAATAAACCAGGCCGCCGAGCAACGTATAGATCCGGATTTCAGCGGATCCCGGTCCGTCCATCCAAAATACAAAGCTGGTATAATTCTGCTCAATCCCAAACGGATTCGGGTAATTGCTGAATATTTTCTCCTTCGCCGAGGAAATGACCGTAACCAGTTCCGAGGAACTCAGTTCACTCTGCGGGTTGAATGGATTTCCGACCGAATCCACCACCTGAACTTCATTTCCGGTCGTCTCTTCAAAGGCAGAAATTTTCTCGATTTGCAAACGGAAACTCTTGTTGGGAGAACTTGCATCCGTTTCAACCAGCACGATCAGATTCTTCTGCTCAATGGGCACGACCCGCATAAATTCCTTGAACGGTAATGTAAACGGATTTGACATGCCGGCCGAAATCACAGTGTCCGCATATATCGTCGGCTGCGCGGAGGGCTTGTCCAGTGATGTGTAGTAACTGGAATCTACAATGGTAATTTTCTGCAGCAACACTTCCGGTTGCGAAAGAGCTCCGCCCACGTTATTCAGCAGTTTTATTTCAAATCCTTTTATCAGAATCGGTATTCCTTCCGCTGGCTGTTTATTCTCGACCATTAATCCCATGATCGGGAATTCGGAATTTTGCTGGTTAAATTTTTCCGGCCGGATTTGACCTATTCTGGAAACCGTCAGGTTATATCTTTCCGTGAAAACCGGGATACTTGCCACACCGTTCAGGGAATCCAGAGCCGCAGGCTGCCCACTATTTTTATCAATAGGAACCGAACCGGCTGCAAAATTCACATTGATACTGCTGGTAATTCGTTTATTTGGCGTCTTTAGCCTCCAGGTGACTACCGAATCGGGCCACTGGAAATAGGGATCGGATTGGAGTACCCTGATAGAATCCGATGAATTCATATTAAGATTGATCTTCCCTCCGCCCTTTAATTTGCTTCCGATATGGGTTATCGTGGCCCGGACCGTAAATTCCTGATTGTAGGATAAACGGCCCAATCTTGCGGAAGCCGGATCGGTAATCTCCAGCCGCAACCCGACGATTGCCTGCGGTTCAAGTGTAAGGGACCGCTCCGTGGTATCAGGCCCGATCGTCTGACCGCTATTCGAGTCGACTCCCCAGACTATAACTTTTACGGGAGAGATAATCGTCGGACCGGCGACATTAGCAGGCGCCGAAACATCCCAGTTCACGGTTGTGCCGTTGAACGGCTTGGGATTCACGCCCGTAACCCGAAAATCGGAACCTGCGGGGAACAAGAGCTGCGCCGTGCGCTGTGAGGCAATCTGTGAACTTACGCTCGCCAAACTTGCCTGAACGCTGAAGGTTTGGTTAGTGCTGAGAGTGTCAATATTGTCACCGGCAATATTCCGGATTACGATATCTGGGCTTAATTTAATTTCGGCCCTGGACAGAACAATAATCGGCGTAATGACCGTATCGGGATTTGAATCAGCCGGTCTGCCGGTAAGCGCATCGTTCGGCTTGGAGGCAAAGGTGGACATCAGGCTCGAATTGCTGATGATATTTTCAATCTGCGCGTATAGAGAATTAATTTCCGCATCCAATTGAGCCGCCTCGGGAACAGGAAGTGGAATATTTCCACTGCCATCCAGAATTGCCGTCCGGTTGATAGCCTCGGTTTTCCGCGCCTGCAGTATTCCAATTTTGGATAGAATTTTGGTAAGCTGGGCACTGCTGTCAACTCTGACATTCCAGTTTAAAGTATCCGCGTTGAATTTTTCAAGGTCATACGGTTTTTCAAAAGATTTCGCTTTTCCTCCGTCAGTGATGTATAAAAGCGAATCGGCAGTTAAGCGCAGCATACCCGAGCCCAACACGCCGGCTTCGCCGGACCTTTTAATGATTGTCTGGTAGACAAATTCCTGACCAAAGCTAACCGTGTCATCCACCGCTCCTGCCGGAGAAATGATATTTCCACTAACCGATAGAATGGCTCGATTGATTACCCTGATATAAACAGAATCCCACACAACCACCGTCTGGCCGTTCACTTCTGAGGTTGCCTGCGCCCTGACCTTTAGTTTCACGTAATCCTCCGTGGCCGCGGCGGGAGCTTTCAAGCTCCACCGGACAACACCGGAGGATGGAATATTCTGTACCAGATTGCTGTCACTCGAAAAACCAGTTCCGGCGGGCAAAATCAGAGAAGCAAACCGGTTTTGCGAAAAAACGGGATTGAGCGCCGCGCCCATCTGCAACGCGATTTCGCCCTGCCCGGTTGATGCCAGCAGACTATCGTTTGGCGTCGGGAAAACCAGGCTGGTTAATACCAGAGATGAAATCGATATGGCCTGCTGGCTGGAAACATTTACCTGTACGGCAGTGTCTGCTTTTGATATATAAACCAGGCTGTCCGGGTAGTTGTTCTCATCATAAATATTTGCCCGCAGGATAGAGACACCCAGTGAATGCATACCGGCATTTTGAAGACTATTGATATTCCAGAAAACCGAGTCGCCAATCGTCGCAAGCGTTGTGTCGGGACTCAGCAAGCGGAATCCCGAATTTGCGGTATCAATTTTGACCCACACTTTGCTGCTATCCAGAACATTGGCGGAACCAATATTTCTGACGACCGCGCCAATTCTGAATTGGAAATTTTGGGTAACGGCCTCCGGCGCTTCCGCATTCATAACAAGGTTGGTCCTTTTAACCGTGCTGATGGAAAGTGATCTGGTTCTATTTACAATGAGCGCCGGCTCCATGCTATTGACATCGGCAGCTGCAGTATCCAGGCTTAGCCTAATCGACTGAGGTACAGTATGGGAAAGCGTATCGGAAAAAATATCAATGAATGAATAATCCAACGGATTAACCGCCGTCACGACATCGACCAATGAGTCCCTCTTGCTGGTATATCTGC
>JARRQT010000127.1:14538-24347 GCA_037381445.1 Calditrichia bacterium | reverse complement strand
GATTTCAAAAAGTTTAGAGCCGTTTGTTTAACGTGAAACTTTTTCACACTTTTTTTATTCAACTCGTTTGCATTTTTCAGAAAAAAACTTATAATATGGTAACCTCTTGAGAATCTCGTTCGATTCTTAAATTTTAGTGTTTTGGTATTTGAAATTGTTATCCTTTTCATTCAAATCATTTTAGGAGGAAAAAACATCCAAGGAGAAGGACGGTTATCGCTCATGTCAAATACGCTTGCTGAGTCGTTTTATAAGGATAAGCCGGCGCATGCCGGAATACAGCGGAAGTGGGAGCAGTGCCTTGAGGTCATAAAAGATGAAATCTCACCGCAGGGATTTCGCACCTGGATTCTCCCCATAATACCCGTAAATTATGTTGAGGAACAACTGATACTCAGAGTACCTTCGCAGTTCTTTTTCGAGTGGCTGGAAACCCATTACCAGAGTTCCATCCACAAAGCCGTAAAAAAAGTATTCGGACTGAGAGCGCGGATTGAATACCTTGTAGCATCCACTCCTGATCAACACCCGGAAGAGCTGAATCTGGACAGCGACAACGGCAAGGAGCCAAAATCCCGGGAAGCCCCTGTGATGGAAGAGGATGATGAATCCCTTGCGCTTGACTCCAGATTCCTGTTTGAAGATTATTTCGTTAAAAATGATAATGAGCTGGCATTACGTGCAGCTCAAACCATTGCCAAACACCCCGGCAAAACCGACTATAATCCTTTGTTGATTTATGGAAATTGCGGGCTGGGCAAAACTCACCTGTTAAACGCCATCGGGAATCACATCCTTGAACACAAGAAACGAAAAAGGGTGCAGTATCTGAGCAGCGAGAATTTTCTCAACGAATATATATTCGCTCTGCAAAACAAGAAATTGGATGTATTTAATAAAAAATATCAAAGAATCGATGTATTATTATTGGATGATATTCAATTTTTATCGAATAAGAAGAAATCGCAGGAAGGACTCTTCTTTCTATTTTCGGAAATGGAAAGACGCAGGAAACAGATTGTCATTACCAGCAATCAATCTCCGGCCCAACTAGTCGGCTTTGAGAGCCGTCTCATATCATTTTTTCAGAAGGGATTAATCGTGGATCTGATCCCCCCCAGTTATGAAACCCGGCTGGCGTGGATTGATACCTATTCAGAGAAGAACAATCTGACCATTCTGCCGGAGGTAAGGGAATTCATTAGCGAGTCGCTTTATGACGGCTTACATCAGATTAGGGCGGTAATGGTGCGGATCGCGGCACAGAGTTCACTTTTGGGGAGACCTGTTTCCCTCTCCGCAACCAAACGCCTACTGTCGCAGATCGATGCAAACTGGGTGAAAAGAAACGGAAATATGCGGCCCCTCCATCCCATCAAAATCGAGCAAATCATCAAAGTAGTCTCCGAAAGCATGAATGTGCCTTTCGATCTCCTCATTGGCTTCACCCGGCAGCGGGAAGTTACTTTTGCTCGTCAGATTGCCATATACCTCGCTAAGGAGCTTTCCGGCGAATCCTTAAAGGTAATCGGATATCATTTTAACGACAGGCATTACACTGCGATTTTACACAACTACAAGAAGATCAGCAAAGAGCTGAAAAGCAATCCGGTGCTTTCCAATATGATCATTGAAATCAAGAACAAATTGCTCCATTAAAACTTCCATTGATTTCAGCTTTAACAAGCATTTTTTTCGCCCGTTACCCGCAGTTACTGCGGGTATTTTTTTGAATGGCTATTTTAATTTTGCGGGAACCAATTGATATTTGAAATCTTGAATTACCAATGGAGATCGATAAATTATGGTGTCTTCCCAAAATCAAATCAAATGCTTGTAATACAAACAAAATGTTTTTAACATTGCTTTGAATTTTCAGAGGCCTAAAAATGAACAAATTTTTATTTCATATAAAAATGAATAGCAAAGAGAATTTCCTGAGTATTACGTTCGCGTTATTTCTGCTTGCCAGTGCATTTTGGATTTCGAGCGGCTGGGCAGCCGGAGAAGATTTAATGAGTCCGGATTCCGTTAATATCGATTCTGCAGCCACCTCCGCTTCTGATACCGTAAATACCAGAAAGCTGGATCGGGTGGTATCAAACTCAGCTTTCAAGGTGGGGGAAAAACTATCTTTCAAAGTCCGTTACGGTTTTATAAAAGCCGGCGAAGCCAGCATGGAAGTTAAGGATATTGTGCCTCTTGGAAACAGGGAGGCCTACAAAATTGTTTCCACTGCAAGATCGACCGGTACTTTTGACATCTTCTTTAAAGTGAGGGATCTTGTCGAAAGCTATATCGATACCAAAGGTTTATACTCTCTGAAGTTTAACAAGAAATTACGGGAAGGCTCCTATAAATTTGATCTTCTGGTGGACTATAAGCAGGATTCCGGCAAAGCACAGGTAAACATGATTCGTTTCCACGATGGCGATGAACCGCTGAAGGTAAAAGAGAAAAAGGAATTTGAGATTGACACACCGCCCTATGTATTGGATATTCTGGCCTCCTTTTATTATGTGCGGACGCAGAAGCTGAGAGTGGGCATGCCGCTTTATATCATGAATCACGATAACAAAAAAATTTATGATCTCAAAGTGCTTGTGCAGAAAAGGGAAACCATTAAAGTGGATGCCGGCAAATTCAAGTGTATCGTCGTGCAGCCTGTTCTGCGGGGGGAATCAATTTTCAAACAAAAAGGCAAGTTGTGGGTCTGGCTGACGGACGATCAATATAAAATCCCGGTGCAAATGAAAAGCGCGGTTTTGGTAGGCAGTATCACCACTGAACTGACCGGCATCGAGGGCGTCCCATTGCCCTTGCCTTCTCAGGTAAAAAAATAATTAAAAAAAGCTCCCGTGAATTTAAGGGAGCTTTTCAAAAGTCCGTTGCAGCCAAACAGCTTATCTGACCAGAAGCATCTTCTTTGCAATTTCCCTTCCCTTGAATTTCAGACGGTATACATAGACGCCGCTTGCCACGGTTTCATTCTGGTCATTCAACCCGTTCCATTCCACCACATTACCCTGTGTATAGAAACCATCCAGGAGCGTGCGGACTTTCCGTCCGGTGACATCAAAGATAACCAGACTCACTTTTCCGCTGGTATCAATTGCAAACGGAATTCTGGTGGTGCTGTTGAAAGGATTGGGGAAGTTTTGATATAATTGAAAAGTGGTAACTAAATCCAGTGAGTTATTAACCAGAAACGACGGCATCTGGGACACCTTTTTAAGGACCCATTTATCCGGATCGAACAGAACCTGCACCGGCTCCTGCGCCGTCGGAATATTAAAGATTTGTGTCTGCAGCGAATCCCATACCGTTACCGTATCGCTGCTTTGATCCGCATATTCCAGCACAATGTCAATCGGCATTTTAAATATGGGAGCCCGGTAATTACCGGAGGTGTTGGGCTGCTGATCTATTTTCAGCAATACGTTGTATGCGCTCGCCTCCTGCGAAATGTCATATCCCCATTCGTAAACCGGGAACAGCGGTTTATATATCCATTCCTGAAAAAACCATTCCAGATCCTGCCCGCTTATCATTTCACAATAATTCTGAAATTGGGTGGTTGTTGCGTTCTTGAAGCGAAATTCAGGATCGTTGGGATAGTCGTGCATGATTTTGAAAAACACCTCATCCCCCAGTATATGCCGGAGCATGTGCAGCACCCACATCCCTTTGGTATAAACCGTACGGTCAAAAATGTAATTTGGACTATCAATAGTGTAGCGGTAGACAGGCTGGGTTCCCCAGCTGTCAATCGAACCGAGATAAGAATTCACATAAGAATGATAGGCGCTGATATTCTGGGATCGCTCCAGCCAGAGCGCCTCGCTGAAAGTGGCAAATCCTTCATTCAGCCAGATATCATTCCAGTCTTTGCAGGTTACCAGGTCGCCAAACCATTGATGGGACAATTCATGGGCGTAAACCGTTTCCCAGGCAGTGGTCACCCTCCCGATACTGGTACAGGTCTGGTGTTCCATGGCACCGCCCCACTGGAACTGCGCCTGCCCATACTTTTCTGCGATAAAAGGATACAGGCCGTATGCCTCGCTGTATACGCTGAGCATTTGAGGCATGGGTTTAAATGCGGTCCGGGCGGTTGAATAGAGCTGAGGATAGACAAAATAATCAATGGGCATGAACTGACCCGGAGCGTATTCAAATGAATCGCTGAAGGTGGTGTAATTTGCGATGGCCAGCGAAACCAGGTAGGTGGTGATGGGATATTTTTCTTTCCAGACATAGGTTGCAGTTTGATTCGGATTCACCCTCTTTTCCTGAAGCAGTCCGTTGGAGGCAACAATCATGGTTTCCGGAACCGTGGTAGTGATCCTGACCGAATCCATTTTGTCTGCGGGATCATCCTTGCAGGGCCACCAGGTATGCGCCATATAAGGCTCACTCAAGGTTGAAACCGTCATATCACCGTACGGATTTTCATCAAAAGCAAAGCCCTTGAATCCGCTGGCCCTGGGAAGCCCGGAATAATGCACCATCACGGAGAAAGTGTCTCCAACATTATAAATTCCATCCAGATTCAAGTGCAGCACATTGTTGGCGAGGTCCCAACCGCTGACATTTCCCTGCACGGACAGATCTGCCCAAGGCTTAAGGTCTTCCCGGGAATCAAAATTTAAATTGATCTGGTCCAGTCCGTCTATGTTGCTGCGGTATAGGCCGGTCACTGTGCCGGTCAGATTCTGGGGAGAAAGGGTGATGTCAAAATTCAGATCATAATAAATTTGATGATAATCAGAGGAATCCGGATTCATGGCGTTTTGCAGGACGCCAAAATTCCTGGCAAATTGTTCCCGCTCAATATTCGTAATTTCTTCGCTGGCTTTGGCCAGTTCCTGAATTCGCAAACTGTCCCGGACCTGGGCGAACAAGGAAAATGACAACAGCAGCATGAAAACAACAGTAAACTGAAAGCGCATTTCTATTCCCCTCTGGTTCAAATCACAAAATGTTTTGCTTTTGGAATATAGATAAATACTGTGCTTCTATTCCACCACTAAATGAATTCCGGAAACTGCAACCAAAGATTGAACTTTGAAACCGGAGATTTCGTTTCCGTTTCTGCCTTGCTGACAGAGAGCAGTGTATATAAAGAAATACCCGGACCTTAAACCCGGGCATTCCTGTTTATCTTAATGATGACTGTTTACGATATTAGTTTACATTAATATTTTTGCTTTTTTCCACCAGATAAAAACCCAGTTCATTTTTATTCTTCATCTTAATCTTAATTGTCGAGCCGTCGGCAAATTTCCCCTTCAGAATTTCATCCGCCAACGGGTCTTCAATATATTTCTGAATCGCCCTTTTCAGCGGCCGGGCACCCAAAATGGGGTCATACCCCTGCTCAGCGATGAATTCCTTGGCGCCGTCGGTCAGTTCAAGGGTAATGCTCCGTTCCAGCAGCCGGATTCCTATATCCGATATCAAGAGATCAACAATTTTTACGATGTCTTTCTTCGACAATTTTTTGAAGAAGATATAATCATCCAGCCGGTTCAGAAATTCAGGATTGAACAGACGCCGCAACTCCTGGGTAATTTTATCCCGCATCATGGCATGCTCGGATTCTTCTTCCTGCTGGGAAAAGCCGATGGTAACATTCTTTTTGATCTCCCGGGCTCCCACATTGGAAGTCATGATAAGAATCGTGTTCCGGAAATCGACCCGACGGCCCAGGCTGTCCGTTAGCTGGCCCTCATCCAGCACCTGCAGCAGAATATTGAAAACATCCGGATGCGCTTTTTCAAGTTCATCGAAAAGCACCACAGCATAGGGATGCCGCCGGACTTCCTCGGTTAGTTGTCCGCCTTCTTCGTATCCCACATATCCGGGAGGGGAACCAACCAGCCGTGATACCGAAAACTTTTCCATGTATTCGGACATATCAATTCGAATTAAAGCATCCTTTCTTTCGAAGAGATATTCAGCCAGAATCTTGGCAAGATGGGTCTTTCCGACCCCGGTGGGCCCCAGGAACATGAATGAACCGATGGGACGGTTCGGATCTTTGAGTCCGGTGCGCGAACGCCGGATAGCTTTAGAGATAGTGCGAATGGCTTCATTCTGTCCGATGACAAGCTTCTCCAGCGCATCCTCCATTTCAATAAGCTTAGTGGATTCGCTTTTGGCAACCCGACGGGTGGGAATTCCGGTCATCATGGCAACGACTTCCGCGATATCCTCTTCGTTCACGGTGGCTACATTGGTCTCTTCTTCCCGCTCCCACTTGTTCCGTTCAAAGACCAGCTCTTCCTGCAGTCTGCGTTCCACATCACGCATCTTGGCCGCGCGTTCGAAATCCTGCTGGCGCGCATACTGTTCCTTTTCCTGCCGGACTTTTTCAATCCGCTGTTCCAGGTCCAGTATCTCTTTGGGGACAACGATGCTGGAAATGTGCACTCTCGATCCCGTTTCATCCAGCACATCGATGGCTTTGTCCGGGAAAAATTTATCGGTGATATACCGCTCGCTCAGGCGAATGGTCGACAGCAGAGCTTCATCGGTATAAATCACATGATGATGTTCTTCATATTTCGGTTTGATGCACCGCAGAATTTCCAGCGTTTCTTCGGAAGTGGTGGGCTCTATCATCACTTTCTGGAAACGCCGTTCCAGCGCACCGTCTTTTTCGATATACATCCTGTATTCGTCAAGCGTTGTGGCGCCGATGCACTGCAGTTCTCCCCTGGCCAGGGCCGGTTTGAACATGTTCGATGCATCCAGCGAACCGGACGCGCCGCCGGCACCCACGATGGTATGAAGTTCATCGATAAAAAGAATAACATCGTCCGCCTTTTCCAATTCTCCCATTATTGCTTTCATTCTTTCTTCGAACTGCCCACGATATTTTGTCCCGGCGACAATACTTCCCATATCCAACGCCACAATTCGTTTATTATGCAAAACTCTGGGCACTTTTCTGCTGATAATGCGAAGTGCCAATCCCTCTGCAATGGCGGTTTTTCCCACACCTGGTTCCCCGATGAGAACTGGATTATTTTTCTTTCGCCGACTCAAAATCTGAGCGACGCGCTCAATTATTTTATCCCGGCCGATGATCGGATCAAGTTTGCCTTGCACCGCGAGCTGTGTCAAATCCCTTCCGAAATGATCCAGGGCCGGCGTCTTTACCTTCTGAGCTGACTTTTGAGAAGAAGCATAAGTCATAGATGGTTTTCCTTCAAGTATATTTTTTAACTCTGAATAAACAACGTTATAATCAACGTTAAAACTCATAAGTACCTGTGAAGCGAGTCCTTCTTTTTCCTTTAACAGGGAAAGAAGGAGGTGTTCGGTGCCTATGATGTCTGATTTAAAATTCTTGGCTTCAAGATAGGTTACTTTCAGCACCTTTTCCGCACGCTTTGATAGAGGCAGATTGCCAAGCGTCATCATTCCGCCCGCCGGACCGGATGCCTCCTCCAGCCGCTGTTTGAGTTTATCTATTTCCACACCCAGATTTTTCAGTATCTTGATCGCAATGCCTTCACCTTCTTTGATTACCCCTAAAAGCAGATGTTCCGTGCCGATATAATCATGACCCAACCGCATCGCCTCTTCTTTGGAATATCGGATAACTTTCTGTACCCGGCTGGTGAAATTATTTCTCATCGAAAACCCCAACATATTATTCAAGCCTCATAAGATTTATCAATACATCTCATTAACAATTTACATTTTATATTTTCCTTAAGCAACTCTTAACCTCACGTTTAATCTAACCTTCTGTTTATCTTACGCAGTGATAGAGAGTAATTCTCCGCGCTCTGGTAATTTAAACAAAATATATTTCAAAAGTTCCTATCCGATCATTCTGTAATTCCCGTCTATTTCCTGAATTACCTCTCATATTTATGATGCTTCAAATCTTCAGCTAATGCAAATTCTTACCCTAATGATCGTCAAAATTTTGCTAAAATTTACCAACCGGCATAAGTTACAAGAATTATTCCACCAGAGAGTGATGATCCCAGGTATTGACGGAGTGCTTTTATGTCGGAATTTTATCCGGAATTACCGCTTCTCTCCTGCCCTAACGACTCTCATTATTGGGCAATATATTTACAATATCCATTTGTCAATTCATTAAATTTTTGTATTGATTTTGGGGGAGGCTTCATGTAATATATTATTGTAGGAACATGGAAAATATATGTCCGTAAAAATTTTAGAACGGACAAGGGGGTATTTATGAAACATTTTTTATTAAAAATCTCTCTTTTTAGTCTGCTGTTTTTATTCGCGGGATGCTACACCCAGCTTCAGATGGTTGACCGCGGTTCCGACCAGTATGCAACAGGTCAATATGAAGAAGGTTACTACTACGCCGATACAACAGCAAATGATGACGGAAATGTCTACAACTATTATGTTTATGGTTCACCCACGGACCTGTATGGCTATCCCGCCTACTATGATCCTTTTGGTTACTCTGACTGGTACTGGGACATCCCGCCGCGATGGGGCCTATTTGTCAGCTATTCCTCCTGGGATCCTTACTGGTATCCCTGGGGCTGGCGCGGCCGCAGCTGGTATCCTTTTGTGAGCGCCTATCCATGGGGTTATTACGGTTTTTATGATTACTATCCCTATTATTACTTTCCGGGATACTACTATGGATATGACCGGGATTATCATTTCAAGAAACGCACCTTTGACCGGCGGCAGGATTACTACGGACGTCACATCGAAAGAGGTAACAGGGCACCGGGAGATCAATCGACCCGGGTGGCAGATAACAGAAGGATTATCCGCAGAAGCGGTGACACCGGCATCAGTGCGCGGGGCTCAAGCGGAAATGAGCGGCAGATTATCCGCTCCGGCGAAAGCAGACGCTTGTTACGAACCGAAAGGGGCAATAAAGACAGCCGACAGCCAGCAACCAGGACTATTCGCCGGTCGCATCGTCCTTCCAGCGATGGAACAGCCGTTACGAATAGTCGGAGCAATACCCGAAGCAGCCATTCGCGGCCTTCCTTCAGAAATTCAGCCCGCTCTTCTTCCAGGTCGAGTGGTTATACGCCGCGGAGCAGCACGCGGAGAAGCGGCAGCTCACGGTCAGCGGTCAGGAGTTCCTCCGGTCATCGTTCATCTAGTTCCGGTTCTTCATCACATTCCAGCTCGCGGAGCAGTTCCGGCAGCAGTCACCGTAGTGCGAAAAGACGATAAAATCAATCAGGGATTCACATAATATGAAAGTCATTATTCCGTTTCTAGCAGTCCTGATGTTTATGACAGGCTGTTACACCGTCATAAAACATCCAGCGCTAACCGACAGCGAAGAGGCGCAATATGAGCATCCGGTATATTATAACGATGATTGCTCAAGCTGCCACGCCGATAAAACGATGGATATCAGCCCGGTGCCGCAGGCAAATTACCTGCCCCGGTTGAATTATATTTATGATAACTCCCGCTGGAATGATTACTACTCCACTCCTTGGTGGTACCGGGATATGTTCTATCAGTCCGGCGGCGGCCACGGCGGCACCGTAACCAGCGGCGGTAACGGGGCGCTACCCACCACTTCCGCCCGCAGGAGATTCCCCGGTGCAGGAGGCAGCAATAGCGGCAGCGGCACCATGAGCAATACCAGCATCAGCGGAAGCACTTCCGGTGGTACCAGGATAACGGGAAGCAAAAGCAATACTTCCCAGGGCAATGCATCCACGGGGGCCGTCCGGCAGCAGCAGGATAATAATGGTGCCCGAAAAGCGATCCGGGGGTCCGGCACTTCCAAATCCGATTCCAAAGACACCAACAAAGTGAACAGA
>JARRQT010000127.1:0-14508 GCA_037381445.1 Calditrichia bacterium | reverse complement strand
TGAACATGCGGCATAATTTTTTCTTGTTTGCGGTGACAGCTGCAATGGTTTTCCCGCTTGCCATTCAAGCCCAATCCACGGGCGACGCCATTCGAATTACGGACAACCAGACCGGCTTCGGTGCCCGAGCGCTTGGAATGGGCGGCGCTTATTCCGCCGTGGCGGATGATTACTCGGCGGTTTACTGGAATCCGGCCGGCCTGGCCCAGATGCGGAAGATGGAATACTGGCTGGGAGTCAAGCACGATAAATTTAATAATGACATCAACTATCTGGGAAATTCCTCTACTGCTTCCAACAGCACCACAAAAATCAGTTCAATCGGGTTTGTATTTCCGGTTCCCACCTACCGGGGAAGCCTTGTTTTCGCCCTCGGTTATCAGCGGATCAAGGGATTTGAATATGCAAATAATTTCAAGGGGATTTCATCTCTTGGCACAAGCCGGTTGTCTTTTGAACTGGATACCACCGGCACCCTTTATGATTTTTATGGAAAGCCGGTTGAGAAACAGGAAGAAGTTCTGGATGGCGGGAATATCAATCAATACTCCGCTGCCGGCGCCATCGATGTCTCGCCCAACGTTTCCGTGGGAGTGAGCTTGAATTACTGGACCGGCAACAGCGATTACTCGCTGAATTTCGCGCAGTACGATATTTTCAATAATTTCACCGTATTCCCTGCAAATTTCAATGATTATCTTGAAAACAATAGGATTATGACAAAATATTCATCCTTCAGCATGAAGGTGGGCGGGCTTTTTCACGCCGGCCGCTCGGCGCGATTTACCCTGGGCATGGAATTACCCCAAACCTTCAACGTGAAGGAGGACTATCTCTCGGAAAGCTCAGTGGCATTTGATGACGGGGAGATAATCGACCTTCCCACGGAGAATGGGACTTTCGAATACAATGTAAAAATCCCATTCCGTTTTACCGGTGGAGTCTCCGCTGCCTTTGGGCCGGTTCTTCTGGCAGGCGAGGCAAAATATACAGACTGGACGCAGGTAAAATTTAAACAGCCGTCAAATACCGATTTGACTGCCGATATATCTTCCTTGCTGGATGAAAACATATATTTTAAAACCGACTACCGGGAAACCGTCAAACTCAGCGTGGGCGGAGAAACCGGTCTTCCCTTCTATAATTCGCAGTTGAGAGCTGGATTTATTTATGATCCCAATCCTTTAAAGGATGCTCCCTCCAACGAAAACCGTAAATATTTCACCGCGGGATACGGCGTGCTGATCGACCGCATATTCAAAATCGATTTTGCCTACATGCGCGGCTGGTGGAAGGAAACCACTTTTGACGATCTGGCACCGGCCGGTACACAAGAGGATATTACCTATCAGAAACTGCTGTTTACCTTTGCCTACAGGTTCTGACGAAGCGGCAAATCTGATATTTGCGAGAAAATAAAACCGCCTCTTTTCCAGATATAATTTTCACTTTGCAACCGGGCTGTTAACACTGCCCGGTTTTCTTTTGGATTCCGACTTGTCTCCAGCGCTTTTCGATGATTTTAACTGCCTGGAATAATAAAATCGCACAACTTTCCAATGCCTTTCCCGTATTGTTATCCGCTTTGCCTCCTGCCGCGAGAGCTCGGCTTCCGGCAGCTTAAATCATCTGATCTTTCGACGAAACAAAGGAACATGTTATGAACAAATTGGGACTTATGCTGGTTATGGTAATTGCGGTACTGGTTTTAAAAGGAACAGGAGGAGACAAACCGGAAATGAACAGAAATGATGATTTTCAGTATTTTGTTGAACAGTTTGCCGATATCAAAATCGGCCGCTATCAGATTCCCGGATTTGAAGAACTTTCGCTGCAGCAAAAAAAGATGCTGTATTATCTGTATCAGGCGGCAATTTCGGGCAGGGACATTTTGTGGGATCAAAATTACAGACACAACCTGGAGGTGCGGCGCACACTGGAAGGCATTGTCAGGAATTATACCGGTGACCGCCAGAGCGATGAGTTCAAAAAATTCATGGTTTATACCAAAAGGGTGTGGTTCTCCAACGGAATTCACCATCATTATGCCGCCGATAAGATTATGCCGGAATTTACACCGGAATACTTTTCCGCGCTGGTGAAAAACTCTCCCGATGCTGCATTTCCGCTGCAAAAGGACGAGCCGGTGGAGGCCTTCATCGCGAGAATGCGGCCCATTCTATTTGATCCGAAGGTTGCCCCCAAACGAATCGTGACCGATGGTGCCGCCGATCTGATTCAGGCGTCGGCCAATAATTATTATGAGGGACTGACGCAAAAGGAAGTTGAGAACTACTATACCGGTATTATCGACCGGGATGATCCCAATCCCGTTTCCTATGGCCTGAATTCCAAACTTGTGAAAAATAACGGAAAGATTATCGAGAGAATCTGGAAGGTAGGCGGCATGTATTCAGCGGCGATTGAACGGATTGTTTACTGGCTGGAAAAGGCAAGCGCCGTGGCCGAAAATGATATCCAGAAGCATGTCCTCGACCTGCTGGTCAGGTATTACAAAACCGGCGATCTGAGAACCTTCGATGAATACAGTATCGCATGGACTGAAGACACCGATTCCCGCATCGATGCAACGAACGGCTTTATCGAAACCTACGGCGATGCACTGGGATTTCGCGCCAGCTATGAGTCCGTGGTTTCCTTCAAAGATATGGAGGCCACCAAAAGGACTGAGACCATCAGCAGTTATGCCAACTGGTTTGAAAAGCATTCTCCCATCGCGGAAGAGCACAAGAAAAAAGAGGTAAAAGGTATTACCGCCAAAGTCATTACGGTGGTGGCGCTGGGCGGAGACGCTTCACCCAATCCTCCCATCGGGATCAATCTGCCCAATGCAAACTGGATTCGCAAAGTGCACGGCTCGAAATCGGTGACGCTGGGCAATGTTTCATCCGCCTATAATAAAGTGGCCGAAGGCGCCGGCTTGCTGGAGGAGTTTGCCTTTTCACCAGAAGAAATAGAACTTGATAAAAAGTACGGCGAACTGTCCGGAAATCTGCATACTGACCTGCATGAGGTTATCGGCCATGGATCGGGACAGATTAATCCCGGGGTGGGAACACCCAAAGAAACCCTGAAGAATTTTGCCGCCGTGCTGGAAGAGACCCGCGCAGACCTGGTGGCCTATTATTATCTCATGGACGCCAAACTATTGGAAATCGGCGTAATGCCCACGCTGGATGTCGGAAAAGTCGCCTATAACCTGGCTTTCCGCAATGGCATGATCCAGCAGTTGACCCGCGTGAAACTGGGTGACAAGCTGGAGCAGACACACATGAGAAACCGGCAGTTGATCGCCAAATGGGCATTCGAGCTCGGCAAATCCGAAAATGTGGTTGAGAAGATTGAAAAAGACGGGAAAACCTATTTCCGGGTGAATGATTATCAGAAGCTGCGGCACATATTCGGAAAGATGCTGCGGGAAATTCAGCGAATTAAGTCCGAGGGAGATTACACTGCAGCGAAAAAGCTGGTGGAAACCTACGCCATCAAAATTGACTATGACCTGCACAAAGAGGTCCTGGAGCGCTACGAGAAGCTGGGGGTGGCGCCCTATACCGGATTTATCATTTTTTTCGCGCGGCATCTGCAAAATGAATTTCGATTTAAAAATATAGCGGGAGGATTTCGTTTTAGGCCGGAGAGCTTCTATTTCCCCTTATTCTTCTCTGAGGCAGGAATCCGCGACTTGGGCAGAACAACCACACCCGGCTGAATTTTAGCATTTTCACCGATCACCACATCCCCCATCACAATGGCGCTTAAGCCGATGGTCGCACCTTTCCGGATGTGCACTGGTGCAACAATCAGATAACCGGCGGATGCGGAGTGGGCAATAAGTGTTGCCGATCCCCCTACGGTGACGTTATCTTCAATGGTGATCAGGCAGGGGTCCGAAATGCGGGTGGTATTGAGGAAAACATTTTTTCCGATCTTCATGCCCATCATCCGGTAGAAGAGAATATTGAACGGCGTGGGTGTGATGAATTCCAGAAAAGTATAGCGCACCAGATATGTGAGGGCGTTGTGCACAAACCAGGGGATTGCTTCAAGGGAAAAATAGCTTCCCCGCATGGGCTTGACTTTAAAGGGAAGAATGTAGTTAAAAAACGGTACCACAAATATGAGCGCAAAGCCATAAAGCAGATACCCCGCCATCAAACCAAATCCGATCCCGGCAAAATGAAATGCCGCGGGCCACAGCAGGGTGCTTTTGTAGATATATATGTTCAGGTAAAAAGCCGGAATCAGCGAGATACCAACGCACAGGCAGGCCAAAAAATATATGGGAATCAGTACAAAGATAAAGGCAAAGGTGCGAAAGCGCCGGATGGCGGATTCAAAGAGACCGGCAAAACCGGTCAGGGATGAGGTCTTTGCATAGACATCTATTTTTACTTTTTTTACTTTCTCTTCCGCATGGATAGCTTCGCTGTGTTCCCGGGATAAATCATTCCCCATCATCATCTCCTGCTTATAAAACCAAACCTGATGCCCTTCAAAGATAGATACTTTATACAATATTATCCATATCTAAATTTTATTGGTGATATTTATTAAGTTTTGCGGATATTCATTTTTATGCCGGGGAGGCCCGCTTTTCGCTTCAATATAATAGCAGACAACCTAAATCGAGCATATTAGGCGGATTTCATCCCGATACGGAAAAGGTCATCGTCAGCAAAAACGTCGCCTTCCGGCGGATACTATTTGTCCTTTCCTGAAATGCATTCCAGATCTGACGTGTGGGGCAGTTTACGTAATGCGGGAAAACAGATTCTGCACAAATTTTTATGGAGACTGGCAAGGGACAGCGCAAGAACGATTGATTATGCGGCGGGCACTTTTTTCGATTGCAGTTCCATTTTCAGGTAATGATTAATTACCCCGAATCCCAGAAAAATCAGAATCCCCCAGACCCCGAAATTCAGCCACAGGACGGTGGCGCCCCAGTGATCATAGATCCAGGTGCCCAGCGCAGGCCCGAAAACAAACGACAGTGAAAATGAAAGACTCATCATCCCCATATATTTGCCCCGGTTCCGGTCCTCAGCGCGGTTAGCAATAAATCCGGTGAGGAACGGGAAAACCAGCATTTCGCCAATGGTCCAGATGAAAACGGTAAGCGCAGCATAAGCAGGACTGCCTCCCAGGGGCAAAATGGCGAATCCGCCGCACAGGAACAAAATTCCGATCCCCATAATTTTCACCGTATCACGTTTTTCAATCCTGTGGATGAGGGGCATTTCAAACATCACAATCAGAACGGCATTCAATGCCAGCAAAAGCCCGATGTGATTTTCCAGCAGCCCATACGCCTCCCGCAGGTAGATGGGCCAGGTATTGAATACCTGTACGAAGACAATCCCCACCGCCAGTACCATGCCCAGTATGGCAAGAAGCAGGCCGTCTTTCAGGGGTGAGCGGGCAATGATCTGTTCCCCTTTCCGCAGCCCGGATTCCAGCGGCAGGACACCCCTGAAGAAGAACCAGAGCATGAAAGCCGCCATAAAGCAAGTCAATCCATCCGCCCAGAAAATGTAATGATAATCCAGAACGGCCAGCATCCCGCCCAGCGCCGGACCGATTGTGACGCCCAGATTGATCGCCAGCCGGTTCAGCGCAAAGCAGCGCGCCCGCAGTATGGGCGGACAAACTTCGGCAATCGCCGAAGCATTCGCGGGACGGAACGCCTCTCCGATAAGCGCCAGAATAAAGAGCATTATACCAATATAAAATGGACTCCTCACAAAACTGAGCAAGACAAATCCCAGGCCAGTGAAAGTCAGGCTCAGGATTTGAACTTTTCGGGTCCCGACAAGATCGCTGAGCCAGCCCCCCAGATAGGACCCGCCCAAGGACCCAAGCCCGTAGATGCTCAGCATGCGCCCTGCCGCGGCAATACTGTAGCCCAGCTCCCTGGTCAAATACAAAGACATGAAGAACAATACCATGGAACCGCTGCGATTGATCAGCACCACCAGGGACAGCATCCAGGCCTCTGTGGGAAGTCCGGCATAAGCGGTTTTGTATGTCAGATAGATTCGCTTCAGCATCAATCGCCAGCCTGTATGAAGTGAGTTATCGAACCAAAAAATTTCCTGAAATGTAATAATAAAAAGGTCCGCCGCCAATACTATCCTTGAGGCTGGCAGGATAAAAAATCCCCCTGTTCCGCGCAGCCAAAACAGGGGGATCAGTTTTATTCCTTCGTCAATTCCCAGGCTTTCTGCAGTCTGATCAGGGCGAAGGCAAGCAAATAAATCAAACCTCCCAGCATGAGGGCGATATTGAATCCATAATTGAAAGAGACCAGCAGAATGGCCGCAGAACCCAGCACCGACGCAGCGCCATTTACGGCGAATCCCCAGTCGATGAGCTCTCTTACCTTCTGAGCGCCTTTCGGGAAAGGCATTCCCATGAAGAAACCGAGGGGGAATATCATGAGCAGGGTAACCGCCATTCTCGGCACCATTTCCAGACCCGAGAGCGCGTAGGTCAGTCGGGGGAACAGCAGAATTTCAAATGCCAGCCAGATCAGGATTCCAATAAACGGCGTTTTATTCCTGAACTTGTCCGCGAACCGGCTCCCGATTCCGGAGCTTAACAGGAGCGTCAGCAGAATGGTGACAAAGCTGTAAGAGGACGGCCCGATGAAAAGCGTATACTTCTGAATCAGAACCACTTCCACCACCATAAATCCCACCCCGATGGCAAAGAAATAAAGCCAGGGAGCCATCCGCAGTTTTTTGCCTTTTGTCAGGTAGGGCAGAAGATTCAGCGGCAGGATCAGGACAGCAATAATTAGCATAATAATGGTAATGATCAGCTTGGAAAGCGGAAAACCGAAAAATTCATAGGGCAGCACCTTTTTCATATTGGAAAAATCCAGATTTTTCCAGAGGCCCAGCTGGGCGGTAAAGGGACGGTTATCATCGGTGGGCGAAATATCGATTTTGGCATCGGCGGCTACATTTTCCCATCCCTGCGTGACAATCCGGTTGATGAGGTTATCTGCGGTGGAATCCGGGGCAGGATAAAGCAGATGAATCTCACCGTAATTTTCCGGAGTCAGCTTGCCGTAAGCGTTCTGCCGGATTTCTTCGGTGAGAGGGGCTTTGCTCAGCAGCAGTAGGTTCCGGCGCATCCGGGGCAAATCGTAAATGGCAATGTGTTCTTCTGGATTTTTCACGCCTTTTTCCCGCAGCGCCTGAAGCGCTTCGCTGGCGATGCGCGGCATATAGAACTGATGCTCCATGGAAAGAAATCCGTGTTCGGTGAGGGCATCATAATAATCTTCAAAGGCCTCTTTTGTGAAAAGGTAATTTTCCGCCAGCGCAAAGGAGCCGGAGGCCAAGGCCGCAAAAGTATTTGAGCTTAATGAATAAATCACGTCAAATTTATTATTAAACCTCCTGACATAGGCGCGGGCATCTTCGGTGATCACCCTGACCCGGGAGTCGTTGTAAATGTTGCCTGAAAAATTCGCCAGGTTTCCTTTTGTCATCAGCCAGTTGATATGGGGATTTACTTCCACCGCATGAATTTCCGAAGCGCCTTCCTGCAGGGCCTGCAGCACATCCGTTCCCCCGCCAGCGCCCAGCGACATGAAGGTGCAGGGATTATGCTGCTGAACCAGATAGTCCACATTGATGCCGAACCCGAATTTCATGGAATCGGGACGGTCCCAGTTGCCATCGAAAGCATAAACGGGAGAATTTGCGGCATTATCAATGTTGATACCGCGCGCCTCTTCACCATAATCATAGATTTTGATCTTAGCCATGGCATCCCTGTGTTTATAAATAACCGGGGCCCGCTCTTCCCGGGGCATGTCAATAAAAGAATCGGATTTATAACCCACGAATACCAGCAGAATAATCACCAGAACAGGCAGCAGCCGGGCGGTTCGTCTGGCCGCGATGAAGGCCGCCATAAGCAGGGGCAGGCAGATGAGCGCTGTGGCCAGAGGTGTGCCCCACTGATTCATAAAGAAGATGGCAACCAGCACCCCCAGCCCGGCGCCCAGAAGGTCAGCCATATACAGGCGCGGCATGTTTTGATGATTCTCTTTGAAGAGCCGGGCCAATGCGATTCCCGCCAGGAAAAATGGAGCGCCCAGCAACGCGATGGTGAGAACAAATTTTCCCACCGCCGCCCAGCTGCTGAATAACTGCGTAAAATTCAGCCCGATGTAAAAAACGACGGGCGGCCCCGCCAGCGCAAGCGCGGCAGAGATGCTCAGCAGAATGCCGATGGCACCTCTGCGGTTAAAAAACGGAAAAAGATGCAAAGCCAGCGCCCCCAGTCCCAGGCCGAGAATGGCCAGCGAGATGGTGAGGAAGGCAAAGGTGTAAAAAAATTCCGCGGAAAACAGGCGGGTCCACACAATTTCAAGCGAAATCAGGGTCGCTGACATCAGCGCGACAACAAAATATCTACTCGTATTCATTAAACAATCCTTTCAACAACATAAAATTTCCAGTCACATATCAGAAAAAACAGTAATTACCATGACACCTCAACAAATCAATAATCCGCTTCAGGAATGAACGGAGTATCTTCTCCGTTCATTCCTTTGATGAATCCACTCCCCTCAAATTTCTGTCATAGTCGCGGATTCAGATTCTCAAATTCCCTATTTCTGAATTCGGCATTCTTCCCGAAAAATTGTTTTTGGATTTAATTTTCAGGATGGAGGCCAACTCTCCGGATAAATTCACGTCCCTATACCTACCCGGCGGGAAACATTCCATGCCTGGTGCTGCTCATCGTCGCAACGGCGGCCCATCGAGATCTCTGAATTTGGACCGCCGCTGCTGTTGACGGTTACTATAAGCCGCTAAATTGCACGTCTTTGAAATACATGCTGGGGCATTGCCAGGAAGAATAAGGGTTCGGGTCGTTCCCAACCGCAACCAACTGCATCATCAGATCTTTCATATTGCCGGAAATATTCATTTCATTCACGGGCTTCACAATTTTGCCGTCTTCCACATACAGCCCGGTAATACCAAAGGAGAAATCGCCGGTAACCACATCGGAGTTCCCGCCGATGAAATTGGTCACCAGTATGCCCTTCTGCAGTTTCTTCACCAGCTCTGCCTCGGACTCCTTCCCAAGCTCGAAGACAAGGTTAGAGCTGTCCCCGGTGGTGGGTTTGGTTTCCAGTTTTTTGCTGTAATAATAATCAATATAATAATCTTTCAGAATCCCCTTATCAATCATTACCCGCCGTTTGGCAGCCAGTCCATCATCATCATACAGGCGCGAACCGTATCCACTCTTCACAAAAGGATCGTCAATCAATGTTAATACCGGGGAAGTAATTTGCTGATTCAATTTATTCTCCAGAAATGAACTTTTTTGCTGAAGCGCATTTCCGCTCATGGCGTCATAGAGTACACCTACCAACTGTCCCGCCAGGCGATTGCGCACCACCATCTCGTAAATTCCCGACTGCCTTTTGCGCCACAATTTCCGGATCGGGCATATCATTTAAAAACCTGGACCGGGCTGAAAACGAGCCTTCCGGACGACCTTTTTCGCCGTCTTTTACGGTAACTTCAGAGTTGATACCGTACACGGTTCCCTCGGATTCGCTCTTGAATCCGTTACTCCAGTGTTTGACCGAATGACCATGCACATCCCAGTAGGAGGAGCTGGATGTGATAATCTTATCGCTCTGCCTGCGGGTCAGTTCGTCCAGCTTCCGGGTCAGCTCTTTTTTGCGGGCGGAAGAGATGTTGTCGTAGTCCGGGTCCACAAGATTCAGATCAACTTCCTTGATGCCCTCAAAGTATTTCCGTTCCGGGAGAGAACGGTAGGGATCTTCCGACAGGTATTTGGTCATGGCCACCGCATTTTCAATGAATTTCTGCAATTCACTCTTTCGCAGATCGTTGGTCGTGTGGCTGGAATAGCGATGATTGGCAAAAATCCGCAGGCTCAGACTATTCTGAGTCGATTCCTGCAGTTGCTCCACTTTCTGATCCCGGTACTGAATCTGTATCCGCCGCTGTCTTGAGATATTCACCGCCGCATCGCCGGCACCGCTTTTTTTGGCCTGCCCCACTGCCCAGGCTGCTAACTCATGTCGTTCTTTATTATTCATATTCTTTGACCTCATCTTTTCAATATTTGACTGAATTTTTAATCAAACGAATGCTTCTCCCGCCGTCAGCTTTTACCGCCCACGGTGATGGATGAAACCTTCACAGTGGGAAGCCCCAGCGAAACCGGCACACCCTGGCCGTCCTTTCCGCAGGTCCATGATTCTTCGGAAAATGCCAGATCGTCCCCTACCATGGTGATCTTGCTGAGGACATCCGGGCCGTTCCCGATAATGTTGATATCTTTTACAGGAGTGGTCAATCTGCCGTCTTCAATAAGGTAACCGGATTTCACATAAAAGGTAAAATCGCCGGCACCGATGTAGACCTCGCCGTTGGTGAAGGATTCCGCATACAGACCTTCTTTAACGCTCTTGATGATTTCGTCTTTTTTGTGGGGTCCGGGAAGCATATAGGTATTGCGCATGCGCGGAATAGCGGGATAGCGGAAGGACTCGCGACGCCCGTTGCCGGTGGGCGGCACTTTATAATAATTCGCGCTGATACGGTCGTGCATGTAACTCACCAACGTTCCGTTTTCGATAAGCACGGTTTTTTTGCTCTCATTCAGTTCATCATCCACATTAATGGCGCCCCGGCTTCCCGGCATGGTCCCGTCATCCACGATGGAAACAAACTTCTCGGCGACCGGCTTGCCGATTTTATCTGAAAATATTGATGCATTTTTTCGGTTAAAATCGGCCTCAATAGGATGTCCCATGGCTTCGTGCAGGAGGATGCCGGAACTTCCCGCGGCCAGCACCACCGGCATTTCTCCTGCTTCCGGTTTCACCGCTTCAAACTGCCGGATGGTCCGGTCTACAGCTTCCCGGGCGTGGTTTTCTATGCGTTCAGGCGTCAGGTAATCAAATCCGTAGCGCCCGGAAATGGTAGCGCCGTTCATCTCTTTGCGGCCGTTCTGCTCTGCGGTGCAGCGTGTTCTCAACATTCCCATGGGCTGGAAATCGAAAACGATTTTGCCTTCCGAATTGGCCATGAGGAGATAGGAGCTCTCATCCAGCAGAAAAACATTTACCTTAATGACGCGTTTGTCTTTCGCAAAAACCAGGTCATTTATTTTTTCAAGATGGGGGATTTTCTTGTCTATCTTCACATCCTCCCATGAAACTTTCACAGGATAAAGATTGGCGGTCTTTCCCGCCGAAAAATTCACCGGCGGTATGGTTTTGCCGCTGCTGGCAATGTTGGCTGCGGTTTTGGCAGCGCCCAGCATCGCCTGGGGACTTAAATCCTCGGTAAACGAATATCCGGTTTGGTCGCCTTTCAGCACCCGGATCCCGACACCCAGATCAACGGAAGTATAGGCACGGTTCACCGCCTTGTCCTCCAGGACAACATAACTGGAAATCTTGTTCTGGAAATACACATCGCAATAATCGCCGCCGCCTTCCAGGGCGGTCATCATGATTTTGTGAATCATGGATTCATCAACGCCGAAATGATTCAGATAATCGTTCAGCTTCAGATCGGCTGGTGCCGCTTCAGCCAGTGCCTTGGAGGGCAGGCCGTTCAGGAAAAAAGGCAAGCTGAACAGCGCGACACCTTTGGCACTTGTTTCAAGAAAATCTCTTCGGTTCATTTTGGGCATTTCTACACTCCTCTTTGATTTATGACTGGCAAAAATTTCTTGAGAAAAAGTTCCTAAAACAGGTTCCACTTAACGAAGCCGGTTTTAAAAAAGTTGCAAATGAAATAAATTTATTCAAACAAAAAAATGATTTTCCCTGAGAATAGCTAATTGTAATCCATTGTTCGAAAATTGCAGAGAGTATTTGACTGGATTGCTGTTGACACTACGTATGAGATTATTCATTTAAAACAGTTCAAACAGGCAGATAATCCTTGGTTTTCACGAACAATGCCGCTTTGCAAGCCATTGAAATTGGCTGCTGAGGGTTTCATTTATTCCAAAATGAACGAAAATTTTTGGACCCCGATGGAACCTTCCCACCCATATAAAGAGTTTGGAATAAAGAATGAATAGTGATAAATTTGGGACTCAAGAATCGTTGCGAAGTTGAACAAACATGGAGAGTTTAAATGGCAAAAGTTAATCCCTTTATATTTCGCGAATACGACGTGCGGGGTATTGTTGACAAAGATCTGACCGATGAAGTTGTGGAACTGCTCGGAAAGTCATTCGGGACCTATGTTCAGCGGCAGGGCGGGAAGAAAGTGTCCGTTGGGGGAGATGTCCGTCTTTCGACCGAACGCTTCAGAAAAGCACTCATAAAAGGATTAACAACGTCAGGGGTGGATGTGGTGGATGTGGGCGTGGTTCCGACTCCCATTCAGTATTTTTCACTCTACACGCTGAATGTGGCCGGTGGGGTCATGATTACCGGCAGTCACAATCCGCCGGAATTCAACGGATTCAAGCTCTCCGTCGGCCAATCATCTATCTACGGGGAAGAGATTCAAAAGCTGCTGGAAATCATCGAAAAAGATGAATTCCTGACAGGTGAAGGAACCGTCGAAAATGCAGACCTGACACCCGATTATATTGAGGATATAAAAAGCAGGATTAAGCTGGAAGGCGGCATTAAGGCTGTCATTGATTGCGGGAACGGCGCCGGCGCCCTGGTTGCTGAAAAGCTGATGCGCGAACTGGGCGTGGACGCCTTTTTCATGTTCTGTGAGCCAGACGGCACCTTCCCCAACCACCATCCGGATCCCACAATCGAGGAAAACCTGCAGCCTCTTCGCGAAAGGGTGCTCAAGCTGCAGGCGGATCTGGGCATCGCCTACGATGGTGATGCCGACCGCATTGGGGTTATTGATGACCAGGGGAATGTGGTGTGGGGCGATCGCCTGCTGATCCTGTTTGCCCGGGATGTATTAAAAGAAAAAAAGGGACAGAAGATAATTTTCGAAGTCAAATGTTCACAGGCCTTGCCCGAGGCGATCGAAGCGGCTGGCGGCGAACCGATCATGTGGAAAACCGGGCACAGCCTGCTGAAAAAGAAGATGAAGGAAACGGGCGCTACCATGGCCGGGGAAATGAGCGGGCATCTCTTCTTTGCGGACCGCTATCACGGATATGATGATGCCATCTATGCCTCTGCCCGGCTGATGGAACTGCTCTCCCGCGAAGGCAAAAAAATATCCGAACTGCTGTCCGATGTGCCCCGGTATTTTACCACTCCCGAAATAAGAGTGGAATGTCCCTCAGATGAAGAAAAATTCCGCATTGCCCAAAAGGCGGCGGAATATTTCCGGGAGAACTATGAAGTCATCGACGTGGACGGAGTTCGTATCTTGTTTGGTGATGGCTGGGGATTGGTGCGCGCTTCCAACACGCAGCCTGTGCTGGTGCTCCGTTTTGAGGCAAAGACCGGCGAGAGGCTGGAAGAAATCAAAAATTTGGTAATTGACAAATTAAGGGAATTCGGAGATATCAAAATTTAGAATCCCACGGTGGGATTTTATAAAGAATTGAGAGTGGAATAGAAAATGGCAGGATACGTTGAAGTTGCCCGGGAAGCTGCAAAGAAGGCAGGCAAATACCTTTTGGAAAATCGCGGCAAAATAAAGCCCGAAAATATCGATGAAAAAGCGCGGAATGATTTTGTCACCTTGTCGAATTGCTGCTGGAAAATTTCCCGGATCACAGAATCCTGGCGGAGGAAGGAACCGCAAACGATTCGGACGCCGATTATCGCTGGATAATCGATCCGCTCGACGGGACCAAAAACTACATACAGGATGTGCCGGTTTTCTGCGTTTCCATCGCTTTGCAGAAGAAAAAGGAATTGGTCGCGGGTGTGATTTACGATCCCGTGCGGGATGAGC
This sequence comes from Calditrichia bacterium, assembly GCA_037381445.1. Lineage (GTDB taxonomy): Bacteria > Calditrichota > Calditrichia > RBG-13-44-9 > RBG-13-44-9 > JARRQT01. The sequence continues at coordinate 565 of JARRQT010000127.1, read as the reverse complement.
TTTTTACCGCCGAAAAAGGAAGCGGCGCATTCTGCAACGGTGAGCAGATGCACGTGGGCAGCAGAAATCTGAAAGCGTCCCTGATCGCTACCGGATTCCCTTTTCGTTCCAAGGACTACCTGCCTCTTTACCTGCTGGCGTTTGAAGAAATTTTTCTGGGATGCAGCGGTATGCGGCGTTTAGGTTCAGCGGCGCTCGATCTGGCCTATACCGCCAAAGGCCGCTTTGACGGTTTCTGGGAATTGGGTCTGAGCATCTGGGATATTGCCGCAGGCTCGCTCATGGTCCGGGAAGCAGGCGGGATTGTCTCCGATTTCTGGGGAGAAGACGGGTATCTGAACACCGGATTTATCATCGCGGGACCGCAACCGGTTCATTCAAAACTTCTGGAAATACTTCCCCATCATTTTGCCGCAAGAAAGACCCTAGCGACAGAAAATCGCACCCAAAGATAAAAGCATATTGAGATGTCAAGATGTTTAAGCAGAGGAGCAGAGAATAAAAAATGCAGGTAAGTCCGTTAGAAAGTCGAGGCGCACTTTCCATTATGGCATGTAATTCGGGG
>JARRQT010000126.1:0-9846 GCA_037381445.1 Calditrichia bacterium | reverse complement strand
ATGGGAATTCCGGCAATATTCAGCACCGTCGCCACCATTTTCGCAATTGTCGGCCTGATAGTAGTCATGTTTGTATACAGGGAGCCGGAATACGTCAGTGACGGGAAAAAGGACGCGCAGGTTGTTCAGAAGAAAACGCTTGGACAGGCGATCCTGGGAATTTTTAAGGTTCTGAGTGATATGCGTTTTGTATTCTTTCTGGTCGTCATTGCCTTTTTCTGGTTCATTTATGTCCAGATATACAATCTGATTCCGCTCTTCCTGCGTTTCATCGATCCCGAGGCGCCAGTGGAACTCTACACCCTCGCCAATCCTCTTATGATCGTCGCCTTCCAGTTGCTGGTCACCAAACTGGTTAAAAAGTGGAGCCCGGTAAAATCCATTATCTTCGGCATTCTGGTGACCACCGCCGGTATGGCCATCAATGTTATTCCGGTGATGCTATTTACCGATATTGCTTCCAAAGTGAGTATTATCGGATTTGCCCTTCCTATTGCCGGAATATTTATGATCCTGTCCATTGCCTCCATGGCTGTGGGCGAAATGATGGCCTCTCCCAGAATTTATGAGTATATCGGCGCCATCGCGCCTAAGGGCGAGGAGGGTCTCTATCTTGGCTATGCCAATCTGCCTATTGCCATCGGAAGTATCGTCGGCGCACCGATCGGCGGGGCTATTTTCGAATACTTTATCTCCAGTCCTGCGGGACGCGGTGAGCCGATTCAGGCGGTGACCATGTGGCTGATTGTTGCGCTGATGGGTGTTATTTCAATGGTTGGATTGGGAATCTACAACAGGATACTGGTGAAGCCGGCCTAGGAATACGAGGCACCGGTCATTAAATTCCGGGATAAGGGATTTTGCCTGTTATGATAAAGAAGTAGCAGGGTGTGAAGGGACATCCCTGTTCCCCTGCTGCTTCAGTTAATATCGTATTTTTTCAGTTTGGACATAAACGTGCTGCGGTGAATCCCAAGTTTCTCCGCAGTGCGCAATTTGTTGAAATTATTTTCCCGCAATGCCTTCAAAATAATCTGTTTTTCGTAGTTGTCCACGATGTCGGTGAGCGGCTTGTCGGTATCCAGCTCGATGTCCGGCTGGTCATTCTGGTGCACCACGTAATGCGGGAAATCCTTCACGGTGATGCGGCCGGTTTTATTCAGCACGATGGCGCGTTCCACCAGGTTTTCCAGCTCCCGGATATTTCCCGGCCAGCCGTAATGCTGCAGACACTCCATGGCATCATCCTCGATGACATCGATTTTTTTGCTGAACTGTTTATTGAATTTTTCCAGAAAATGGGTGATGAGCAACGGTATGTCATCCCTGCGTTCGCGAAGGGGCGGCACTTCGAGGGGAATAACATTCAAACGATAGTATAAATCCTGCCGGAATTCTCCTTTCTTCATCATTTCACTTAAATCGCGGTTGGTGGCGGCAATAATGCGCACATCCACTTTGAGCGTTTCGGTACCGCCGACGCGCTCAAACTCTCCTTCCTGCAGCACCCGCAGCAGTTTTAACTGCATGTTGGCGGAGATGTCGCCGATCTCGTCCAGGAAGATGGTGCCCCCGTTGGCCAGCTCAAATCTGCCCAGCTTGTCACGGATTGCGCCGGTAAAAGCGCCCTTCACATGGCCGAAGAGTTCACTTTCCAGAAGGTTTTCCGCCAGCACGGCGCAGTTGACTTTTACAAAAGGTTTCTTGATGCGGTCGCTGTTGAAATGGATGGCGTTGGCGATTAGTTCTTTTCCGGTGCCGCTCTCGCCGGTAATCAGGACCGTGGAATTGGTCTTGGCAATGTCTTTGACGAGATCGAACAGCTCCAGCATCTTGCGGTTTTTTCCAATGATATTGTTGAAATTATACTTCTGGGAAAGCTTTTCGCGAAGATACTGATTCTCCTTTATCAGCGATTTCAGTTGCGAGATGGTTTCGACTTTTGCCAGAATTTCATCGAGCCGCAAAGGCTTCAGAATGTAATCTTTGGCCCCTTTCTTCATTGCTTCCACGGCCGTTTCGATGGTACCGTGGGCGGTTATCATGATCACTGACACGTCCGAATGTTTTTTGCTTACCGTGTCCAGAAGTTTGATGCCGTCCATCTCCGGCATCACCATGTCGGAAATCAGTATATCGGGTTCTTTTTCCCTTATGGATTCGAGGGCTTCTACGCCGTTCCGCGCCGTAAAGGTCTCATAGCCGTGTTTCAGGAATAATTCTTCCATGAGATCCAAAGCATCAACTTCATCGTCAACAATAAGTATGCGGGTTTTCAATGGACACTCCTCTTTTTATTTCTCTATTTTTTCGGAATCCGATTATCAATTTCACCAGCCCTGGGATGAATCTTCTTCCCCTCACTCAGCGGAAAGCGAATGCGAATGACGGTGTTTTCCTCATCCTCTATCTGTGATTCTACTTTCGCTCCGTAATTGGAAAATATGGTGTGCATGATGGTCATTTCCAATCCTACCAGGCTGTTGACCTTTACGTCGCCGGACTGGTAGGGATCGATGAGTTCTTCCTGATTGATTTGAACGCCGGGAACCACGAATTGCAGTTCGAACCAGGGACTTGCCAGATGGTTCTTGATTGCCCGGGTACTGATTGTGATCTCCTTTTGCGCCGGACAAAATTCCAGAAGCGCATCCAGCAGATATTTGAAGGCATCGCTGAACTGGGCCAGATTTCCCTCTACAATATATTCGGATTCGTTGTATTCGGTATTGAAGGTGATGTTTTTTTCCAGGAACGGGAGGTCCTTTTCTTTCAGAACGGTCTGCAGTATCTCCATTATTGAGAAGAGTTCGGGAATGGAATCTTCACGGCTGAAATTAAATTTGCCGAGGAGCTCCGTGATATTAAGCAGGCGGTTAATCTGTCGGCTGATGCTCTCAAACCCGTGCTGGAAATTCTCGTCGCTATTTTCTTCGGCCAGCAACTGTAGTCTTCCGTAAAGGATGTTGATCGGATTCCGGATCTCATGTCCCAGGGCATTGGCCAGATTGACAATTGTAGAGAGCTTCTCTTTCCTCAGGATTCGGCTGAACACTTCGTCGTGGAACATGGGATTGGAAAGGTTGATGATCAATCCTTCGATATGTTCGTCTTTATCCTTCAGGAAATCTGCCGTCAGATGCGCATCAAAGGTTTTCTGATTCGATGTTTTGATTCCAACCCGGTACCCTGCTATTGTCTGTCCCAAAACCAGTTGCTGATGAATGTGGGAAAGCACCTTATAACCGTCATCAATAAATTGCTGCAGCGATTGGTCGTAGAGCTGGTCTTCGGACGCTCTGAAAAATTTTCTGGCTGCCTGGTTCAGGTATTGGATTTTATAATTCAGATCGACAACCAGAATTGCCTCGCTGGTGGAATTGAGGAGATCCTCATAAAACTGCCGGTTCTCCTGTAATTTCCTGATCAGCTCGGCGTTCTCTTTCTTCAACTGCAGCGTATTGTGCGCCTGTATCAGATTTCCTTTCAGCTGCTCGTTGGAAAAAGGTTTTATCAGGAAGGCGTTTATTCCTTCATTTAAAGCAGTGATGGTATTGTCTACCGTGGCATTTCCCGTAATCATGATAGTGTAGATATCATCGTTTTTCTGCCGGAGCAATCGATAGACGTCGATGCCGTTTCCGTCCGGCAGCATCACATCGAGGATTGCGATATCAAATGAATAGCGCTCTATGATAAAATTTGCCTCGGTAAAATTCTGGGCAATACGGACATCATACCCCTGCTGCGAAAGCTGCTTCTGCAGGTTTGCCGTGATGTCCGGTTGATCGTCAACCACCAGTACTTTCCAACGGTTCATAAATACTCCTGTTTATTCAGAGGCTTGGGCAAAAAAAGAAGGCCCGAGCTCAATAAATTCTTTAAGACGTCGCACGACTATTTCTTTTCCGAGCAATTCCATCAATTCAAAGAGGCCGGGGCTCACTGTCATGCCGGTCAGGGCAAGGCGGATGGGATGGATCAATTTCCCGGCGGAGATTTCTTCCTGTTCCGCCGCATTCCGGACTACTTCCTCGATGCTGATCTGATCGAAACGGTCCTGATTTTCCAGGCGCTCTGTGGCGATCCGGAGCCAGTCCCATACCTGCGGATCTTTCAGATGTTTTTTCATTCCCTTTTCATCAAAATTTTGAGGATCTCTGAAAAAATAGGCGCCGTATCCCGCATATTGATTGAGCAGCCTGATACGCGATTTGAGAATCTCAATCACCTTCATCAGATAATCGCGGCGGTCCCGGATTTCCTCCGCGCTGATCAAGCCGGATTTCTGCCAGAGAGAAGCAACCGCCGGGAACAGTTCCTCCGTCGACCTTAAATTGATATATTCTCCGTTCATCCATTGCAGTTTTTGTTCGTCAAAAACAGCGCTTTTTTTGGAGATGCCTTCCAGAGAAAAACTCTTGATGATTTCATCCCTGCTCATTATTTCCCGATCATCAGCCGGCGTCCAGCCCAGCAAAGCCAGAAAATTGAAGAGCGCCTCGGGCAATACTCCCATTTCCCTGTATTCTCCCACGGCGGTTGCACCGTGCCGTTTGCTCAACCGTTTTTTGTCCTGACCGAGGATGAGCGGCACATGGGAAAACTGAGGTGTGGACCAGCCGAATGCCTGATAAAGCAGGATTTGTTTGGGCGTGTTGGATATGTGATCATCTCCGCGGATCACGCGGGTAATTTCCATATCATGATCGTCGACCACCACAGCCAGTTGATAAATAGGACTCCCGTCCGAGCGCACGATGATGAAATCATCCAGTTCACTGTTGCCGACCCGGATTTCCCCGTGAACGCCGTCGTTCCAGAAGGTCTCGCCTTCCGGCATTTTAAAGCGGATGGAAAAAGGTTTTTCATCCCTCAAGTTATCCCGGATTTCCGCTTCGGAGAGAAAACGGCATTTTCTGTCATAACGGAAATCCTGATTCTGTTTGCGGCGCGCTTCCAGCTCTTCCCGCGTGCAGAAACAGCGGTATGCCTTGCCGGCTTCCAGCAGTGAATGCGCAAGTTTGCGGTGAAGCGCTGCATTGTCCGCTTGATGGATGACCTCTCCTTCCCATTGCAGGCCCAACCATTTCAGGCCGTCGAGAATCTGGCGAATCATCTCCCCGCTGGAACGGGCCCGGTCGGTGTCTTCTATCCTGAGCCGGAATATGCCTTTGTATTTGCGGGCAAAAAGATAATTAAACAGGGCGGTTCTTGCGCCGCCGATATGCAGGTAGCCGGTAGGGCTGGGGGCAAATCGTGTCACAACTTTTTCTTTCATCCATCATCCTTCTAGTAACCGGGTAAACAGTTTTTCGATATTAACTGTCTAAATTCCCGACAATATAGGTAATATCGACACTTGTTTCAAAAACTTTTGTTTTTTCTGAAAAAAGATGATTTTTTTGTGGCGGAGTGCTTAAAACGCCCACTAAAATTGAAAGAAATATTTGAAGGGGTTTTTATAGAATCTCGTGGAATGCCTTTGGCGGAGAAACGCATACGTATTTTTTAATCGGTCAGCCAAATCTGAATCAGCCAACTGGCAAGAAGCATGACGATGAATCCGATGGCCAGGGCATAATAGTAGATCCTATCGCCCAGGAAATTTTTAAAATCACCCGGTTGCATGATGTATTCAGACACATCCTTGTTCAATTTTCCAATTGGCAATTGACTGATAAGGATGCCCGCTGCGAAACCGACCGCGAAACCGATGACATTCCACCACAGCCAGGAAACCTTTTCTCCGAAGAATTGCCATAAAAATATGTTGACCCCTACGCCCAGACTTAATCCCCACAGGGCGCCTGTCTGTCGACCGCTTCGGGTGAGCATTCCCAGCCAGAAAATGGCGAGAATCGGGCCGTAAAAAGCGGACCCGATTTTGTTAACCAGCTCCAGCACGGTTTCCGAACCTCCGATCATGCGGAGGGCAAAAGCAGTGGCAACGATGCCCCAAAAAATAGTAAGCCACCTCGACAAACGTATTTGTCGTCTGTTGGGAATCGCGTCGAGGCGGGGAAACAGTTTTACCAGAAAATCCCGGTAGGTTGCCGCACTCAGTGAGTTAATGGCACTGTCCAGGCTGGACATTGAGGCCGCAAAAAATCCGGCGATTAGAATGCCCAGGAGGCCGGCGGGCATATACTCGATTAGAAAATAGGGCACCAGAAAATCGGAACGCTGGCCGCTCATTTTCGCCGCGAATTCCGGATGGAGGTGCAGAAACGGAATAAGCAGAACGCCGACTGCCGAGTATGTCAGTACCAGCGGAAATCTGAGAAGTCCATTAATAAATGCTGATTTTTGCGCCTGCCTTGGTGTCCTGGTGGTGAGCAGCCGCTGCGCCTGGCTCTGGTCAGTTCCATAATATGATATATAAAGAAACAGGCCCCCGATAAGCATGGGCCAGAATGCGAATGTCCGGCCGTCTCCCAGGCCGGTGGCCTTGAAATTAAACACCTCCAGGCGTGGGTTATCAGCGGACAGGAAAGAAAGGGCCTGTCCGTCAAGCAGTGACCACAAAAGGGCAATTGTCAGAAAGGCACCGCCCCACAAAATGAATAGTTGAATAATATCGGAATAGATATCGGCTTTAATCCCTCCGAATGTCGTGTAGATAATGGATATGATACCGATCAGCAGAATGGTTTCCCATAAGGGCCATTTCAGCAGGACCGAAGTAACGATGCCAGTGGCAAGAAGCATGACCCCCGAGCCAAGTCCTCGGCTGAGCAGGAAAACGGCACTGATGCAGATCCGCGTGGCAGTCCCGAATCTTTTCTCGAGATACTCGTAGATGGTGATAGCGCGGGTATGATGGTACATTGGAATCAGAATGAGCATGATCAACATCATGGCCAGCGGGACGGCAAACTCATATTGCAGCCAGACCAGCCCGCCGCCCGCGCGGAGGGCAATAAAGGCCGGCGCCCCGATCAGGCTGATGGCACTGACCTGCGTAGCTGCCATCGACAGCGCAATCTGCCAGGCCGGCATCGCTCGTCCGCCCAGATAATAGTCTTCCTGTGACTTCTGCCTCCGGCCAATCGCCCAACTCATTCCGATAATTAAAATGATATATACAACCAGGATGGTCCAGTCGAGTGAGGTCATTCTCAAATAATATATTTTATCTCAAAATGGAGAATTCAGACTTTTGGTGAATGACTTGGCTCTTTTGCAATTTTCTTTTCCTTCCGGCTGCCGGTTCTTAAAAGGAGGCCAGTAATTATCCCGATCAGGAAAGGCACAAACATAATCAGGAGCAGGGGGATTTTCACAACCCAGAACAAAAGATGAATATCCGTATTTACCAGATTTTGGAACAGGACAATCAGCAACAGAACAATGAGAATCAGAATAATTATCCCCTTGGGTTTCATCTTTTCCTCCGCGGTTTTGTCAAAGTTACACAGAAACCTGCATAATTGCAAGCGTATGCAAGCGGCATTGCTCTGCAATAAAAAAATAATGAGCGAATAGTTTTATCTTATGTTTCAGAAATTCATTCACGTGGAAACCGGACATTATATTTTTTCAGGAAACTTATGGAACTGCCGGTTGTTGATCATGTCTAAGGTAATCGAATCAGGCAAAAACTAACTGAACTTTAGATTTGAAATGGATAACAATAAACAAAACGGATAAAGCCGCTTAAAATGGAATACAACTTTTTCATTTCCTTGCTTTTATCAGCAATATATGTCTATCTTTAATTTTATTAACTAAAAAAGGAAGAATTAAATGAAGCAGGCAGCTTTTGGCATTTTGATAGCTGTTCTATTAATGGCAGCTTTTGGTTGCAATAAAAGGGTCACCTCGCCCATCGATACTGAATTGCCGGATTCCAGCCGGATAAATGTCCCGGTTTTCGGGCAGAACGCAAGTTTTGATCTGGTCGCTTGGAATGTGGAAAATTTTCCCAAACTAGGCACAACAACAGTGACCGATGTCGCAGAAATCATGAATGATTTGAATGCTGATATCTATGCGATGGAAGAGGTGAGCGACACCGTCAGTTTTCGCGATCTGCTAGCAAAGCTGAAAGATTACGACGGAACTTATTCCACGGATGTTTATAGTTTTGGGACCTACCAGAAAACAGCGGTGATTTACAATAAAAATCTGATCCGGATTTCGAATAAAAAAATGCTGTTCCCGAATGACAGCTACAGTTTTCCGCGGCCGCCGCTGCAGGTTTCCGTTAGTGCCACCCGGGACAGCAAAACATTTGATTTCAATCTGATCGTGCTCCATCTGAAGGCCTCCGCGGGCGCTGAAAACGAAGCCCGTCGGCGGTCGGCTGTAAAGAAACTGAAAGAATACCTGGATACTGAAATCGCTTCCGGACAGGAGAAGGATTACATCGTTGTGGGGGATTGGAACGACATCCTAAGTGATCCGGCTGCCAGCAATGTGTTTCAGGTACTTCTGGACGATTCGCTGAACTACCGGTTTCTCACCAAACCGTTGTCTAAATATCCGGATCAGAATGCGAGCTACATCGGCTATAGTTCGGGAAGCCTGATTGATCAGATTCTGATTTCCGCCGATGTGTTTCCGGAATATAGTGGCGGGAATACGCAGGTCATTAAAATTGATCAGTATTTCAATAACTATGTCAGTGAAGTGTCGGATCATCGGCCGGTGGGAGCCAATTTCCCTGTCTTCTAAAGCGGACACTACTTCAGTTAGAGCAAAAATTGGATAGAATTAATTCATCTAATTTGAAGACCCGGGTATCCGTTCCCGGGTATCTTTTTATCATTGGGTTCTGAGAGCGATGGGGGGCGATCAGTTTAATGTTTTTTCTCATACTGATTGTCATTTTTTCTTTTTCACTGCCTGGAATTAATATCTTTTCTTTTGTCAATAAATAAACCATCATTATATTTCAGAAAAATGTCGCAAACTTAGCATAAAGGAGATCCGGAAATGGCAGATGTACGCAAAGATTTAGAAGCACTTAAAATTGCCATGCAAACCGAGGAAGAAGGTCAACAGCTATTCAAAACAGCCTCTGCAAATACGAAAAACAGCTTTGTGAAATCCATTTTTGACAGGCTGGCAAAAGATGAATTGCTCCACATGGATCTGATTAAAAAATTCTACGCACAGCTCGAACATTCCGGCAGCTGGAAAGAGCTTTCTCCGCAGGACAGGGATTACCGCAGCGCCAAGCAGGAAATGAAGACCATTTTCAGCAGCGCTCTTGAAAAGGCCAAGGCGGGGAATTTGAATGTCAGTGAGAGCGATGTGGAGGTCTACCGCCGGGCGGTACAGTTCGAAAAAGACGGCGCCGATTTGTATGACCGCCTTTATAATGAAACAGATGACAAGCTGGCCAAGAAATTCTATCTGTTTTTACGCGAGATGGAAAAAGAGCACATGAATCTGCTGGACAATACGCTCCAGTACCTCGATAATCCCAATAACTGGTACCTTCTGGAAGAGGGCTGGACGCTGGATGATTAATTCCGTGGGGATGGTCCGGGCGGTGATCTCTACTTTTGACAGGATGATTTGAAATGCCCGAAGATCAGCAGAATTAATCCGGGGGGATCACTACATTTTATCTTTCAGGCGTTCTGCGAAAATGATGAGAATGGATTCGACTGCTGCCGCGATAACCAGCAGCGTAAGGACATATTTGAAATACAGAGGCAGCAGGAAAGCAAAGACTTCCCCGGCCACGGCAAGATTTTGAGTCTGATAGAGCACCACAGAGAGCCGCATGCCCAGGGCGAAGGAAAGCCAGGCGGCCGGGAATTCCAGCCACGCCACCGGGTTCACCAGCAGATGCCAGATGCCTTCCCAGCCCATCAGGTCATAGCCGATGAC
>JARRQT010000125.1:0-23842 GCA_037381445.1 Calditrichia bacterium | reverse complement strand
TGTCAATCCCCTTCGGACTGATCAACGGGCAGAGAATCAGTCAGGAGCTGTTCAGGCTGGCGGCCCCGGCGAGCTTTGCCGCCCGCTCCGATTTTGACAGCCTGTGCATTCCCTACCGCGCCATGGCCGTGGATATCAGCCGCGTAAAGGTCTACGCGCTGCACAGGGGAAGTTTGCCCCAGGCCATGCGGGCCAGTATGGCAATCCCGCTGGTCTTTTATCCCGCCCTGTATCACCGGCGCATGATGGTGGACGGCGGGGTGATGGATGTACTTCCCACGGATGTTGCCAGGAAGATGGGCGCGGATATTGTTATCGGTGTGGATGTCACCGAAATGTTTCCCAAAAATGAAATTCCCGATAATATTTTCGCGGTGGGAATACACACCATCGATATCATGGTGAAGGCGCAAGAAGACAAAAATGTCAAATATGCCAGCGTCATGATTACCCCCGATCTGGGCCGCCATTCGGATATGAATTATACCGGACTGGATTCGCTCATCGAAATCGGTTACCGCGCCACCAAAGCAAAAATGAACGAGATCAAAAAGCTGGTTTACGGCAGGGGGAAAACCGTGGTGCAGGATCAGAAAAAACTGGATCTGGGTGAATTGAAAAGGTCGAAGATCAGCGCGATACGGGTCATCGGGCACCGCATCAGCGGCGTGGATTCCATCATCACTTACTCCGATTCCTCGGACCTTGACCGGTTTTATAATCAATTGAGCCGAAAAGGCGTGGTGGTCAGCTATTTCCCCCTCAAGGCAGGGGATCGGTTTGATATGGACCGGGCTCTCAAGGGCGTTGAAAATCTCTATGCCACAGGTCTGTTTCAGAATGTCTGGATTGAACTTGATAATCTGGGGAATGGCAAGGTGCGAATTAACATCCATTTTCTGGAGGAGGCGACCCGGACCATCGGGATGGGCATCAATTATTTCAATGAGGAAGGAATCAGTGTTTTTGCCCAGATTGTTCCCTTCACTTTTTTGGGACTGGGGGCCCGTTTTATGCCGCTGTTCCGCTACGGAAAACTGCAGAAGCGCACCGGTTTGGAAATCGCCAATAGCCGTTTTATGGCGACTTCGCTCATATTCAATAACGGAAGCTATTATGAGGCGGACAGCCCCTATATCTATGATGAGAAGGGAAGAAGAGTCGGCCAGCTTGATTTCAGGCGTGTAATCGGCCATCTCTCTTTCGGATTGCAGCCTTTCCGCGAATATTTGTTTACCGTCGGCCTGCGCGGGGAGCGGATCTGGCTGGCGGAGAGCAACTTTTTTAATCAGCCGACGGTTACTTATCAGCACTGGAGCGTTTTCGGGCAGATGCTGTGGGATAATACCGACAACCCGCATTTTCCCGGAAAGGGCGCCTTTTTTTCAATGCAGGCCGAAAGAGTCCTGAATTATCAGTTGAAGGGAAGACGGTTTACAAAAGTCCGGGCCCGGCTCAACTGGACCCAGTCAACGCTGTGGGGGCAAAAATTTACGCCTTTCGCTCTGGTGGGATTGTCCGAAAAGAGACTGCCGCTGTATGAGAAATTTTACCTGGGCGGGCCTCTCACCATCCCCGGTTACCACCGCAATGAGATTTGGGCGGACAATATGATCATCGGCGGTTTGCGGTACCGCCTGAATTTTTACAAAAAATTGTACGGAGAAGCTTCCTGGAGCACGGCCAGCGTATTTGAAGCCCGCGAGGACATCAAAATCAGCAGGCTGATAAATGGCATTGCCATCGGTTTGGTGCTCGATTCGCCGGTGGGACCGGTTTCCCTGCTGTATGGCTGGAATAACCGGGAAAGAAGAGAACTGTATTTTTCTGCGGGCTATAATTTTTAATCTTCCGGAGAGTGCAGGAATTAAACTGTCCGCAATAGGTTGAAACGCAGTACAGCAGTGCGCCTTTTTTATCGGAAAAAGGAGCAGCCAAAAAGAGGGAGGAAAAATGGATATCCGCCAAAAAAAGATCGCCTTACTCGTTATGTTCCTGTCATTAGTTATCCTTGCAGATCCTGTTTCAGCCAGTGACCTTAAACTCTGGAATAAGACAATCATTTTTCTTCCCGAAAAACTGGAGAATATCTTTCCCCGCCTCTATGCCGATCCGTTTGATACCCAGATGGGACTGACCAAAAAGCTGAACGTAAATCAACTGATCGGTCGAATCGGTCAAAATGTATATTTATTTCATTTTATTCCTTCATCGGATGGCGACGCGAAAGATACCAAGGGGATGTACCTGGCAATGACCGGCTATTCCTGGACGCTGCTTTCCCGGGAAGGAAACAGATTTCCCCTGATGGCCGTGGATTATCTTCTGGCCGGTTTCTTCGATTTTTATTATCATGAAGCGGCCATTCGTTTGGAGTACAGTCATATCAGCGGGCACCTGGGCGATAAATTCGCCTCGGAGGACATCGATATTCTTCCCCGGGTTTACAGCCGGGAATTCATCAGCGGATATGCCTCCATTACGGTTGAACCTTTTATTGCCTACGGGGGAATCCATTTTATTTATCACAGTATACCCAAGGTCAAACTGGTCAATCTGCAGGGAGGCCTGATGTTCGGCCTGGGAGATCATGTACTGGAAGGGAACAGTCCCTATTTCGCCATCGACCTGCAGGCCATTGGCGAATTTAATTATTTTATCAATACCAGTATTCAGGTGGGCGCCCGCCTGTTCTATCAGAACCAAAGAGACTACCGGCTTGCGGTGACCTACTATAACGGATACAGCGTTTTCGGTCAATATTACGACCGGAAAAGGAAATATATTTCGGCCGGATTTTACCTGGATTATTAAAAGTGTCATTTTGAAACATACCAATAAATTTTCAATAAATTCGCCCGGAATCCTCCCTTTCTTTCGTCTATTAACTCCCTGAAAATTATTATACAAAATTTAACATTTTAATAAAAAAATCCTGTCTTTGTGCCTTTGCGCAATTTTCCGGTGAATTAATCTGTGTAATATTTACACATTAAAATGAGCAAATCCCCTTTTCAACGGGGATTTGGCGTTCTTAAAGGCAGCGGATGACCGGATCGACAATGGCGAAGCACTTTCAAAAAATTATATATTTACTGATTTTTTTGATTCCGGCGCTGGTTTACGGCGTGGATTTCCAGCCGCAGGTAAAGGCCCGCCTGATTTCCCAGGGTAAAATGAAGAGCATGGTGCTGCAATACAATCAGGCCCGGCTGCTGGGACTGGACCAACCCGTCAAAAAGCAGAAATTGTCATTCAATAAATTAATGGCCGGCGCCGGAAACGGAACGATAAAAGGATTGTTTATTCTGGTCGATTTTCCGGATCAGATCGCCGATAGCGTAAATCATTCCCCGGCCGCTTTTGAAGAGTTACTTTTTTCCGCCGGGACTTATCCCACCGGAAGCATGAATGATTTTTACCTGGAAAACTCCAATGGCAAAATGGGAATTACCGGAACGGTTACTCCCTGGTTGAGAATGCCCCATCCGTACAGCTATTACACCAACGGCGAAGCGGGATTTGGCGAATATCCCCGCAATGCACAGGGGCTGGCGGAAGATGCGGTTTCCGCTGCAGATTCCCTGATCGATTTTTCTCAGTTTGACGGCGATGGGGACGGTTACGTGGACGCCCTGTTCATCGTCCATGCCGGACCGGGCCGGGAAACCACTGGTTCCAACGATGACATACATTCCCATGCCTGGGAAATACCGCCCCAAAACCGGGACGACGTCTGGCTGAAACAATATACCATGGAACCGGAAACCCAGGACGGGCACCTGGTAACCATGGGTGTTTTTGCCCACGAATTCGGCCACATTCTGGGACTGCCCGATTTATACGATGTGGATTATTCCTCCAAGGGAATCGGCAACTGGTCCGTGATGTCCGGCGGTTCGTGGGGCGGCCCTGACAATCTGCGGGGAAGCAGGCCGGTCCATTTCGATGCCTGGTGCAAGCAGAAGCTGGCCTGGCTGAATCCCGTTCACCTCTCCGCGGACAGCCTGAATGTCCTGATCCCGCCCATCGAGGGGGGAGAAAAAGCATACCGCCTGTGGACAAATGGCGAATCGGGCAATGAATATTTTCTGCTGGAAAACCGCCGGAAGGAAGGTTTTGACTCCTTTCTGCCCGGTGCCGGCCTGCTGGTCTGGCACATTGACGAATCGGTTCCGGGGAACGCTGTTGACTGGCACCGCAAGGTGGACCTGGTGCAGGCGGACGGGCTATTCAATTTGAACTCTTCTCCCGCGGATAACGGTAATGCCGGCGATGCCGGTGATCCCTTTCCCGGGACTTCCGGGAACAGCACTTTTAACGGACAGACCGTTCCATCGAGTCACGGATATGTCAACCAGGAAACGCTGGTCGGCGTGATGAATATCGCCGATACGCCGCAGGGGATTCTTTCGGATCTCTATGTTTCCTACCCGGTCCCTCTGGTAAACGATGTTCGTATTCTGGTGAATGATTCCCTGGGTGACAACCAGGGCGATCTCGATCCGGGCGAACATGTCTGGCTGACCATTGAATTGCTGAATTCCGGGGCGAGTCTCCCAAATGCCGAGATCTCCATTTCCTCTTCACAGAATACGATTGACCCCTCAAATTCAACCGTGAGCCTGGCCTCGATTCCGCCGGACACTTCAAAAGTAAGAAACGTTTTTGAATTCACCGTCAATCCCGATGTGCAGAATCCGTCTTACGTTTTATTCAACATTGAAGTCCATAATTCGTCATTCGACAGGACTTATCAGAAAATTCTCACCATTGGTGATCAGACCGGGTTTTCCAGCGGCATGGAGGAGGACTCCTGGATCTGGACGCATTACGCGGTTACACCCGATTATTCAGATCAGTGGAACATTTCCCCGGCCAGGAATTATTCGCCGGATGGCAGCCAGGCCTATAAACTGGGACCGGACAGCGCCGGCGGGACTTACTCCTCCGGTTTGTACGCCGCCCTGGAAACGCCCTGGATTAAAATGGAGCCGGGCATGGTACTCGAATTTTCCACCTGGTATGACATGGAAGCCAGCAACCTGTCGGGCGAGGCTTTTGACGGCGGCCTGATTCAGATGACCCGGGACGGCGTCCATTATCAGCAGTTGACGCCCAGCGAAGGCTATTCGCACCGGATTATCTACAGTCCGGAGAGTCCTTTTGAGAAGGACACGCCGGTTTTTTCCGGAAACTCCGGCGGCTGGCTGACCTATCATGTTAACCTTCCGGACAGCGCGGGGCAGGGCAGAATACGCTTCGTATTCGGCAGTGATGCCGCGGTCGGCGGCGCGGGATGGTATATTGACGATGTATCAGTTACCTCAATGACCGGGCTGCCGCAAAACCATCCGGCAGCGGTTGCCTCCGGTTTCGGGATTATCGGGAACTATCCCAATCCCTTCAATCCCGCCACCACCATTCGCTTTATGCTGGAAAATAATAGCGGTGTAACCCTGAATATTTATAACGTCGCCGGCCAGAAGGTGCGGACGCTGCCCGCCGGGAATCTGAGCGCCGGTCTGAACGAGGTGAAATGGGACGGGCGCAGCGATGACAACCAGGCGCTGGGGTCTGGTTTTTATATCGCGGTCCTGCAGCAAGATAACAGGCAGTCCGTCAGGAAATTAATACTGGTCAAATAACGCTTCGGAAAAAAATATTTTCATAAAAAAAGCCCCGCACGTTCGGGGCTTTCTGTTTTACAGGCAGATTGAACTAGTAGGCTTCAATTTTATTGACCCGCCAGACCGAATCCACAAAATAGCGCCGCGAATCGTAAAGCTGTTTTTCGATGACAAAACCCGTTGCTTCTGCCAGTTCTTCGATATCCGATTCCAGGTACTTATAAGAGTATTCGGTGTGAATCGGCTCCCAGGCTTCGAAGGAGAAAGAATGGCCGATTTTTGAGATGAAAACATTCTGTTTCTGAAGACTGACCAGGTAACTCTCCATGGCGCCGCTGAAGACATCATAGCTGGAATAGTGGCGGAATTTCGAGAGATCGAAATTGCCCCCCAGTTCCCGGTTGATGCGGTTCAGCAGGTTAAGGTTAAATTCGGCGGTCACTCCCCGCGAATCGTTATAGGCCTTCAGCATCATATCGATATCTTTTTTCAGGTCGAAGCCGGTGATAACATAATCGCCGTCGTTCAGGGTGTTCCAGAGATTGCGCAGGAAAACCCGGGACTGGGGCCGGTTGAAATTCCCCAGGTTGGAGCCCAGGAAAAGCACCAGGTTTTTGCGGCTGGTAATGGTGTTGAGCCATTTCAGGCCGTTGAAATATTCCGCCACGATTCCGGATGACTCCAGATCGGGAAACTGTCTGCTGAACGAATTCATCAGGGTTTTCATGGCGGATTCGGAAATGTCGATGGGCACATAGCGGAATTCAAATCCCTTATCCAGAAAATTGCGAATCAGGATGCTGGTCTTGCGTCCGTCCCCGGCCCCCAGTTCCACCAGATTGAATTTTGTGCCTTTCACCAGCGCTGCAATTTCGTCCTGCTGATTCTGAAAGACATTGAATTCGCAATTGGTGAGATAATATTCCGGCAGCTCCATTATTTTCTCAAACAGCCGGCTGCCCTGTTCATCATATAAATAGCGCGAGGGCAGTCTCTTGGGCGTTTCGGAAAGGCCGACCAGTATATCCAGGGCGAAAGCGTGCTTTCCGTCATCCACGCTTTCCAGATCGCGATGGGTCAGGATTTTATAATCTACGCTCATGGAATTCCCCTTTACTTGATATTGTCTGCGAGACGGATCCCCATAAACTGCCATCGTTTATCCGGCTGAAAGAAATTGCGGTAGGTGATCCGGATATGGTCCCGCGGGGTGGCGATAGAGCCGCCCCTGAGGACCATCTGGTTGACCATGAACTTCGCATTGTATTCACCCAGCGCGCCCTCCGCCTGACGGTAGCCGGGATAGGGCAGGTAACCGCTGCTGGTCCATTCCCACACATCGCCCAGCATCTGCAGCGGCTTGTCAGTGCCGCCGGTCTTGGGCGGGGAAGCCGGCCGGGGATGATGAATATTGTCATTCCAGAAATTCCCCTCTTGGGGGCGGACGCTGCGGGTTCGTGCCGCCACTTCCCACTCCTCTTCGGTGGGCAGCCTTTTTCCGGCCCATTTCGCATACGCTTCCGCTTCGTAATAGCTGACATGGCAAACCGGCGCTTCGGGAACCAGTTCGCGCAAACCGTTCAGCGTCATTTCGTACCAGTCATTATCCAGTTTGATCCAGTGCAGCGGGGCGGTCCAGCCATTTTTCAGAATGGTATCCAGACCGTCGGACAGCCAGTAGCGGAAATCCTTATAGCCGCCGTTGTTCATGAATTGGAGGTATTCGGCATTGGTGACCAGCCGGTTCTGCAGCCGGAATCCATCCACATATTTTTTATGAACCGGTTGTTCATTATCGTAACAAAAATCGTTGCCGTCATAACCGATGGAATAGACGCCGCCTTCAAAATCAATGAAACTTGATTTTACAGAAGCAGGCGGCTCCGCGGCGGTTTCGTTACCAAATAATTTTCGATAGACGGGGTAGAGCGGATTCATGGCCAGAATATATTTAATGTCCGTTACCAGCAGTTCCTGGTGCTGCTGCTCGTGGTTCAGTGCTAGAACCAGCAGTTTGCTGAAATCGGGCCATTTGGGTTCCTCAATGTTTTCGATCAGTTCCAGCATCTGCTCCGTGACGGCCGAACGATAATCATAGATATCTTTGACGGTGGGACGTGACAGGTTACCGCGGCGGGGGCGTTCCCAGCGGTCCCCGAAACTGTGATAGTATGAATTGAATATGAAACTATACAGTGGATGGTACGGCTGGTAATCGGGAACCAACTGGTTCAGAAACATTGCTTCATAAAACCAGGTGGTGTGTCCGAGATGCCATTTTGGAGGGCTGACATCCTCCACCGGCTGCACCACATAATCCTCGTTCTCCAGCGGGTGGCAGATTTGTTCCGAGGCCTTCCGCACCCGGTTGAAATATTGAACAAGTTCAGCTCGTTGCATGGAATCCTCCTTTATTCGGGAAAATTAAAAAAATCAATTGAAAAATACAGTGTTCTGCGGCTGTGTCTTGTTTTGACATTGGCGAATTTGCTTCCTTTCATACCCGATTTTTTCATGGCGGTTCCTCGATGAGGATTGATGGTCATTTTGTTCACGGCTCACTCCAGCGTAAAAAACAGATTATTCAGAGATTCGGCAAGTGTGGGATGCGCGAAGATCGCTTCCTTTATTGCAGGGTAGGGGACTTTGCCCATCATGGCCATCTGCAGAATTGCCATAATTTCGCCGCCTTCCACCCCCAGGATCGCGCAGCCGAGAACCTGCCCGCTGCCCGCATCCACCACCGCTTTCATGAAGCCGCGGGTCTCCCCGGTTTCAATGGCCCGCGCCACGTGCGCCATAGGCAGCTTCGCCACCCGGATATTTCTCCCCTGTGTTCCGGCCTCTTTTTCGGTAACCCCCACCCGGCCCAGTTGGGGATCAATAAACACCGTATAGGGAACCAGGCGGCCCCTGATATCTGCATTTCGGTTTTCCAGCAGATTGGTCCGCAGCACCCGGAAATCGTCATACGAAATGTGGGTAAAGGCGGGGCCAGGCTTCACGTCGCCGATGGCATAAACGCCCCCGACGCTGGTTTCCAGTTTGTCGTTTATCCGAATATATCCGCGCTTGTCTGTTTCGATACCCGCTGCAGAGAGATTCAGTTCCGCGGTAGCGGGTTTTCTTCCCACCGCCAGCAGCAGATGGGAACCGGTCAGTTTCTTTTCTCCTTCGGATGATCTAAGGGTAATCCTGAACTCTTTTTGGGAAAGATATTCCACCCTGCGCGGTTCGCTGTTCAGATTGACATCGATACCGTCAGCTTCCAGAATTTTTCTGACTTCCTCCGCCACATCGGCATCCTCACGGCTGAGCAGCTGCCCGCCCCGCTGAACGATGCTGACCCGGCTGCCGAATCGCCGGAACATCTGTCCGAATTCCAGACCGATATATCCCCCGCCGATGACAATCAGATGGTCGGGGATTTCGTCCAACTCCATGATGCTGGTGGAATCCAGGGCCTGAATTCCGGAGAGTCCTGGAATATCGGGTATCGCCGGTTCTGCCCCGGCATTGATAACGATGGTATCCGCTTCCAGCCGCAGGGTTCCCCCTTCATTCAAAACCACTTCCACCCGGTGCGGGCCCGTAAAATGGGCTTTTCCGAAAATAAGATCCGCATGCTCAAGCCGTTCCAGGCCCTTACGCCCGCTTTCCCGCCAGCTTTTTACGACAGCGTCCTTTCTTTTCCGGACCGCCGTCATATCCACCCTTACCGATGGCACTTGCACGCCATAATCGGCGGCACGGCGGGCCAGATGGGCGATCCGGGCGCTGGCGATCATGGTTTTGGTGGGCGTGCAGCCGTAATTGATGCAGGAGCCGCCGACATACAATTGCTCGATGATGGCCGTCTTCCACCCCGCATTTGCCAGCGCCGTGGCCAGCGGTTTTCCTCCCTGTCCGGTGCCGATGACGATTGCTTTATATCTTTCGTAATTGTCTGCCATGATTTGTTCCTCGTTTGAATGGATGATGCTGCACTCGCACGCTTGGCATTGCGATCGTTTTGGTTGCCTGCCGGAAAACGCAGCAATCCAACCTATGAACAGATCATGAAGATTTTATGAAAGAAAGGGAATGAATTCTGACGGATTAATACTGGGAAGAAGATGTTTGTTCATTGAAAATCGGCATGAGGCTGACTTGAGGAAGCGGCAGGAATTTTTATCCCCCGCATGAATAAATTCCCTTGAAGAATTCTTTGCCGGAGGGTAATGTTTCGGTTTCCCCGGATTCCAGCCGAAAGTTTTGTGCCGCCGCAATGGCGCTGAATTGGTCCGGAGGAATGAGCCGCATGATGCCGGCCACGCTTTTTACAGACTGGTATCCCGATTCCGAGACAGGACCCTGTTTTGCGGATTCCAATTGCAACACTACCGAGAGCCGGCCGCCGGGGAGCAGCCATTTCCCGATCCTGTGCAGGGCAGGGGCAGGATCGACATATTCAAAAATGAGGGCGCCGTGGACCAGGTCGAAGGAATGTTGCGCCGGGTGGCAGTCCATGAGATCGGCGCAAATGGTCTCGATGCGGTCCAAATGTCGGGAATAGCGATGGCGCAAAACCTCGATGTATTCGGGATTGATATCGACGGCCGTTACCTGCCGGGTTACTGAAAAATCAATATGTTCGAAACCGTTGCCGGTGGTGCAGCCGATCACCGCCAGATGGCGGGGCATGTATTTTTCGAGGACGTCCCTGAATATCCGGCTGAGAAAGGAGAGCTGATCTACCTGGGGACTGTTCATGTGCCCCTCATAGTCTGCAGCGGGAATGGTGAGCCAGGGATTGATTTCCTGCATTTTATTTTCCTTCAATCATGTGATAGAACAGGATCTGCGAAACCGATGATCTTTCAACAAATTCGATTTAGTTTTCCAGAAATGGCGGTTTACTGCTCCCAAACGCCTTCAGCCAGGGGAATTACTTTGCCGCCCACTGAAACTGTGATAATGCTTGACTTTTCGGAGGCCCGAAGATAAAGCAGCGAAGGCCGGCCCAGTTCGTAGCCCTGTTCACTGAGGATGTCAATATCCGGGGACTGAAAATAACGGTGTTTGACCAGATAGCCCGCCAGACAGCCGTTGCCGCTACCGGTGGCGGGATCTTCCGGAACGCCGAAATAATCGGCAAACATGCGGACGCTGACCTGGCGGTCGGCTGCATAGCATTCCGGGCTGAAGGCCAGGATGCACTTTGCCTTTTCCTGTTCAATTAACCGATAATAATTCTTTTTGTCCACCGAAATGCTTTTCAGCGCCTTCAGATTTTTCAAGGGCACAATGATGTGTGGCAGACCGGTGGAAACCTCCTGTACGGGAAAGCGGGTGTCGAATGACTCGGGGGGCAATGATAATACATCCGCCAAAGCGGTCGCAGAGAAAGTCTTGCCGAAGAGCGGTTCTTTCTGGTCCATCCGGAGCGTCTGCTTCGGGCCGCCGGAAAATGAAACGGGAATCTGTCCTACTTTCAGATTGAGCACCACCCTGTCTGCCGGTTTTTTGAGAATATGGCGGGCGATGACATATGCCGTGCCCAGCGTGGGATGACCGGCAAAATCCACCTCTTTTTCAGGGGTAAAAATGCGCACCGGATATCCGCCCTCTACCGGCGTATTTGACAAAATAAATGTTGTTTCCGAAAAATGGATTTCCCTGGCGATCTGCTGCATCTCTTTTTCCGAAAAAGAAGCGCAATTGACAAATGTGGCAAGCTGGTTTCCGGAATATTTCTGTTCCGCAAAAACATCGGTGATGTAATAACGGGGTTGAGCAGTCATGATTACCTCGCTGAAAATGTTTGTCAAAAAATCAAATGCATCCGGTGTCGCCGCAATTTAAGCAGAGAAATCCCTTTTATCCGGAAAATATTATTTTTTATTCAGTGACTTCACGCGGCTGATGAAGACGGCCGGATTTACCACCGGGCCGATACCCGTCGCTGCAGCGGTCTCTTTCAGCAGCGGAATAATTTCTCCAGGTGAGAGGTCCGGATGTGCGCCCCGCGCCGGGCAGCAACAGCAGGGGATTTTCATAATGGAATTCCGACATGCGGTAACTGTCCGGACGGTCGGGATCATGGCCGGGTTTCAGATACATGATACCGTAGGAGAAGAAATCCTTATCGCAGGTGGCGATGAAAATCCCGTTTTGACTCGCCAGCCGGAGGCTCTTCTGCCACAGATCATAATTCGGCATGCGGGAAAACTCACCGGTGGAAATGCTGACCGCCCGGATTTTTTCTCCCTCCGGCAGCCGGGTATTCAGCCCGATAATCCTGTCCAGTGCTTCGGCAAAAAGGCCGGCATCGCGCTTCCACATGGGGATTGCGAAATAGCTTAGTTCCGCGGCCGGGGCCACGCCGATGGTTTCACCAACCGCAATCGAAACAATAGGAGAGCCGTGCATTTGCGGCGGCATATTTCCCAGGCCGCTGGCATCGTAGCGGATGATCCGCGAAGTATATTCAGTGTGCCCCAGCAGCAGCGGCTGATCAATCACGGCGATCCCCACACCCCGGCCATCCATCCCCTGCTCATGGAGCGCGCTGATGCCCAGGCCCGGGTTCCGGGCAGCCTTCAGCAGCAGGGCGGGATCGAAATCCGCCGGCAGCAGGGAGTCCGCCGGCCATTCGGTATCGCTGTCAAACGGCATATTCAACAAAATATCCCGGTCTTTTCGCAAATCGACTGAGGCCAGTGAAACGTTTTCCAGCCCGGAGAATTTATCCATTTTTTGCAGGTCATTTTCATTGCGCAAGCGGATTTTTTTCTGACCGCCGATGTCCATGCTGTTTCCGTTGATTTGAAGGCTGCGCAAAGTGAAGATTTTGCTCCATCTCCACATTCTTGCGAAACGCATGACTACGCCGGGATATTCATATTGCAGCCATTCCATGCCGCCGTCCCGGGACTGCGACTGCGCCCGGGGCGCTCCCAGCCAGGCCTCCACCTCTCCGGGATCCGTAAGGGAATAGCGCACCTCACCGCTGTGTATTTTTTCAGTGATGACCTTCTCCGGAGTATCGGTCTCTGCCGGCAAAGCCGCGCCAAAAAATATAAAAATGAGCAGCAGCAAAAATGACGCAAAAATCTTGCGGATCGATGGATAAAGTGGCTGCTGCCTGTGGGGTGATTGGTGTCCGTCAGTAGGTTCCATATAATTATTCCCTTCCGGAAGTATGATGTATTTCGCTTTTGAGCTTTATTTAGAAATGGAATTTCGGGCCGATTCTCCTGTAATCAATTTAGTAAAATGATTTAGCATTCTCTTCATCATAAAATATTGATATTTGTTATTATCCGCAATAGCCGGCGCCCCGGTTGAACACGTTTTCCCGTTTCCAGGCCGGCTCCGGTCCCAGCGCCATCCTCGGGACCTCCAGATATTTGATAAAACCGTTCTCCCGCAGAAAATCCCGGGCGGCCTGATTTTGAGCGGGAATGACCACAGAAGTCATTCTATCCCGCATCAACCTGAACTTCAATAATTGGATTCCCGAGTCAGCGTTTTGAGCCAAGATCAGTCCGTTTCCGAAAGCAGGCAAATAAAAGCCACCAATTCCGGTTCCCGCTTCGTTTGAGCAAAGCCAGCCGGAGGGGATGAATTGTTCCAGCAGCGACTGCCTGTTTTCCCCGCTGATGTTTCTGTCCATTTTCAGAATGCCGGGAAACTCGACCGGTTGTATTTTCCGGATACGGCTGCTTGTGTCACATACGAAGATTTTTTCCCGCTTATAAAATTCATAGGTTGAGCAGGTTACAAAACCAAGTTTTCTGTATACCGGTTCACCCATTTCCGTAGCAATCAAAAGCTGCGTGGTGCATCCCCTGTCCGACAAAATTCGCATCAGTTTTTCCGTTAAACGATAGCCGATTCCCTGCCGCCGGTAGCTGGGCAGCACAATGATATTGCCCAGCCATCCCACCTTGTCGTTAATAATTCCGTTTCCCAGACCAATGAGATCACCGTATAGAATTCCGGCAAGCGGGTAAAAATAAGGTTTATTAAAATGCAAACGGAAAAACGCTGCCAGATCGAGGTTCCATTCCCGGGGAGCAAAATCCCTGGCCGCCTCAATTTCCGGCTCGGTTAAAGGTCTGGTTACCAAGTCCGGTTTCATAAATTATCATTCCTCATGTTACGGTTTCAAGTGAACGGAATAACATTAGAACGGACATATTTACGATCCTGTGCAGGCTTTTTGTTACGGGGTAAGATAAAAAGAAAATGAGGCCGCATCCGAATACCTCCGGGTGGTCAGCAGCACCCCCGCATCTGCAAACGGCGCATTCCCGGGAGAACACCAAATGCAAAACCTCTCTGAAATGCAGCATACTCCTTTTGTTTGCTTTTAACTTTGCTGTCTCGTCTTGTGAATAAATTTATTTTATTTCTGTGGTATTCTCCGGCTGCAATTTTTAAAATACAGCTATGATTGGAAGGGAAACAAAATTCATTAATTTTGGAAGATAAGACTCTTATGCACTCTTCAAATAATTGCAGTGCTGCCATATTAGATTCATTAAGTGAAGGGGTGGTCACGATAAACCGCGACTTCAGGATCGACTTTTTCAATCTGGCAGCTGAAAAAATTACAGGCTTCAAACGTGAAGAGGTATTCGGCAAGTCATGTCAAAAAGTATTTCACTATGCCTATTGTGAAACGGAATGCCCCATTGCTCATGTCCTGAAGACAAGGCAAGATCTTTTCGATTTCGATTCCAGACTCATAAACAGAAATGGAAAAAACATTCCAATCCGCCTGAATGCGACCATCCTCAGAGATGAGAAGGAAAAGCCGGTAGGAGGGGTGATATCTTTCCGGCCGCTGGTGAGGGAAGAAGCTCTTCCGGCCGAAGGTGAGAACCACTCGTTTTTTGGTATGATCGGTAAAAGCAAAGGCATGCGGGAACTATTTGAAATGATCTCCGAAATTTCCTATAGTGATGCCACCGTGCTAATTCAGGGTGAAACCGGGACCGGGAAGGAGATGGTGGCCAGTGCCATTCATAAGACCAACAGCCGGCGCGAGTCTCCCCTGGTCAAAGTGAACTGCTCGGTGCTTCCTTCCCAATTACTGGCCAGTGAACTGTTCGGACATGTTAAAGGAGCATTTACCGATGCCAAACATGACCGCACCGGAAGGTTTGAACTTGCCCATAAGGGAACTATCTTTCTGGATGAAATCGCTGATGTCCCGCTGGAAGTGCAGGCGCAGCTGCTTCGCGTGTTGCAGGATGGCACCTTCGAGCGCCTTGGAGAATCTGAAACACGGAAGGTGGACGTGAGAGTTATCGCTGCCACAAACGTCAATCTCAGCGACGCCATCCGGAACGGCAAATTCCGGGAGGACCTTTATTACCGGCTTAATGTCATTCCCATACAAATCCTGCCTCTGCGTGAGAGGAACGAGGATTTACTGCACCTGACCAGGCACTTCATCCGCAAATATGCACCCCGGTATCAGAAAAACATCTGTGATATTGAAGAAGATGCATTTCAAGTGCTTATGAAGCACCGATGGCCCGGAAATGTCAGGGAACTGGAAAATGTCATCGAGTTCGCCTGCATTCATTCGAAAAAGAACAGGTCGCTGACTCTGGACAGCTTGCCTCCTCACCTGAGAGAATTGCAGGATGGGGTTAATAATGCCAATCCCTTACAGATTTCAGAAATGAAGGCGGGACAACTCATTTCGTTGTTGGAACGCCATAACTGGAACCAGACCGAGGTGGCCAGACAGTTGGGAGTGAATCGAACGACAGTCTGGAGAAATATAAAGCGACTCGGCATCAGGTAAACCCTCAGCGTTGCAAAGTGTTGCATTTGCAACTGTCCTGCAACAATGCAATGCTCATATTGATCCCCGCAACTTCTAACACTCCATATTGCTTTGCCTCCTGCCTAACCGGGGCGGGGTACAGGAAATGAATTCATGAGAACACCGTTGCATTCGCAGCAACAGCACATCATGCACATTAATTCACAATTTTCAACGCAAATAAATATTTGAAATCAATGCTCTATTTGGTAAGATATTTGCTAAAATAGTAACATGGGCGAAATGCTGGGAAATCATTATTTTTTGATCAAAAGATACACCTCTGCCTGTTCAGAGTTTGAAGATGAAATCAGGTACGATCCGGATAATTTTCCGGTTATGAAGAAACTGGTGATCTGCTATCTGAAAATGGGGAACTTCCGGAAAGGATTCGAACTGTTTTATTCTCTGCTGAAAGCCAATCCGGGAATCATATTAAATGATGAATACGATATGCAGACCTGTCCGTGCCTGGAAATTATTACAGATCTTCAGGCTTCTGCCCCCGATTATTTAAGTGAAAGTGAATATCAAATGACACTTGGCATACTGTGGTCGTACCTGGATATAAAGGAATCATTAAAATATTTTAAAAAAGTCCGGGCACATGGCGGCAAGGTTGGGAAAGTGGAAGAAATTATCGAGCGACTTCAAGCCAAATTACCCCTATAAAACTAAATCACTCAAAGTATTACTAATCAAAGGAGCTGTTATGGAAAAGAAAGTCACAAGGAAAGAGTTTTTTAAAGAAAGTGCCAAATATGCGGCAGGATTAGGTCTGGGCGCTGCCGGCCTCTCCGCACTCGCCAGCAAGAAAGCATTCGCTGAACCTACCTGGCCGTGGCCGTATGCTGAGCTGGATGTTGAGGAAGTCCGGGTGCTGGGGCACGACAGTTATTATTCCGGCGGATGCGCCTACGGAGCATTTAATGCTATTATTGAAGCCCTGCGGGGTGCGGTGGGCGCACCTTTCACCGACCTACCCACCGAGATCATGAATTATGGTGGCGGCGGTGGTGCCGGCTGGGGCACACTTTGCGGGGCTCTGAATGGCGCAGCTGCTGCCATTTCACTGGTGTCTGCGAAAGCGGATGTGAACAAATTGGTTTCCGAACTGTTTGGCTGGTATACCCAGTCCCTGTTCCCCTCCGACCTCAGCAACCAGTACGCCGGAGACGGCACTTTTACCGTTAACAACTATACCGAACCGCTGGCCCAAAATGCGAGTGATTCACCGCTATGCCACGTATCCGTGACGGAATGGTGTAATCATGCAAGTCTGGGTGTGGGATCAACCGAGCGCAAGGAAAGATGCGCCCGGCTGACCGGTGATGTGGCTGCCTATGCGGCAAAGATCCTGAACGATAATCTGGCAGGAGAGTTTACGCCCTTGTATGTTCCGCCTGAAACTGTCGCTACATGTATGGCCTGCCATGGCTCCAGTGGAATGAAGAGTAACGTTGCAGCAAAAATGGACTGCGAGCCATGCCATGGCGATCCCCACAACTCATCGGATATCAAGACTCCTGAAACAGTGACGACTGATTTTGAGCTGAAACAGAATTATCCCAATCCCTTCAACCCGGAAACGCATATCCAATTCTCCCTGCCGAAATCAGAAGCGGTAACACTGACCATCTACAGCCTGGATGGACGTCAGATCAAAACACTGCTGAGCCAGCAGCGTTATTCTGCAGGTTCCCACCAGGTTAAGTGGGACGGAAAGGACAACCTGGGCAATCGGGTGAGCTCGGGAATGTATTATTATCGGATCAAAGCCGGAAATTACACTAAAGTTAAAAATATGCTGCTGGTGAAGTAAGACCGGAGGCAGGTTTTCGGTAAATTCCGCGATCTCAAGGGGGCTGGAAACATTTTATTTCCGGCTCCCTTTTTTTGTTTAAATGCGGCGGTTATGGGAAGCGGAGCTGTTCCGGGGGGCGGTCCCTGCCGGCAGGGCGACGCTGAAAAGCAAAAAAAGAAAGTAGCAGGAAACAATGGGCGAAATTTTTGCGGATCGGCGAATATGGACGTTGTAGATGATAAGATGATGGAACTCCCTCAATATGTTGTTCCGGATAAAGGTTCCTTTACTGATAATGCTGCCGGCGGCTTTCCTGTAATTGACCTTATGGAATAGCTTAGTCTTTTTCCCATAAATTATCGATACTTGCAATTATCCGCAATGGCCGTCGCCCCGCTTCAACACGTTTTCCGGTTTCCAGTCCGGTCCCGGCGCTATTCTCGGGAGCTGCAAGACCCAGTTCCTCAATCCCGTGAAACTGCGGAAATACTAAATTTGTGCCATCCGCCAAATCCATTAAATACGGGATGTTTTTTATCCCCTATGATCATAACAAATATTTAATGAAATGTCCGAATAACTTTTGATGATTACTCGGCTTTTTCGACGAAATCCAGGCTGACCCCGATTTGTCTGGAAAAATCGGCCGGGAATTCATGCCCGATAAAGGGAAATACCACAAAACGGTTGGGTAATCCCATCCTGTCGAAGATCACCGCCATCTCTTTTTGTCCTTTCAGAAAGCGGCGATCATTTTCTCCGGTGAGAATGGCGGCCCGCATGCCCCGTTCGGCGGCGGCGCGAACCCGGGTGGTATCCAGCTCCGGGGGCTTGACCGGAAAAGCGAGAATAAGCCCGGAAACCGGGATGGAATTTTCCATTGCCAGCAGTACCGATTGGCGGCCGCCCGCCGACTGACCGCCCAGCAATACCCGGGTGGTGTCCACCGCATATTTTCCGACAATTTCATGATATGCTTTTTGAGCAACCGCCGTCCAGTTTTCATCAAAAGAGCGGGCGAAACTGCCCCGCACCTTGTTCCCCTGCAGATAGGCCACAATATAATTGGCCTGCAGTTTCGGCGACTGCCAATAGTAATAGGAGTTCAGATGACTGCCCACTCCGCCGTGAAAGATCATCAGCAGGGGATAGCTCTTCTCCGCGGTGTAACCGGCTGGCAGCTGCACCATATACTCCGCCACAGCACCTTTTTGCGCTTCCTCGCGTAATTCCTCGTTCTTTTGAATCAATTCATCGTAACCGTCCAGTTTGGCCAGCTCCTCCAGGTAGCCCGGCCAGGTCCTCTGTCCGGTCATGAATGGCAGAAAAAGGCCCTGTTTCTGTCCATCCTGCAGCAGGTGAAGAAGGCTGCCGTACTGCTGCTGTTCACCGTAATGGAAGGAAAGCGTAAACAGGGCCGAATACTTCTGGTAATCATTATGGGTTTCCAGAAATGTCCTCTCCAGAAATCCGGTTTTGTTAGCGGGTGTGACAGAACCTGCCGCATCAGTTTCGGGAAATAAGATTTTATGGATGGAATCCATCTGCTGCGTTGAGGTCTGAGGCAGCGGGACTTCTTTGACCTGCTGGCCGAAGACTTCGGCATTCCATATCGCAATTCCCGCGAGGATACAAAAAGATAAAACTAAAACCGATTTTGCTGGGTGAATCATTGTCCGCATGATGCCTCCTCCTGATTTTATATTACGAAGTAAATAATCTAAAACTGTTCGAAAAAAACAAAGAAGCCGGAAGTAGTTACGGCATAATTTTCGGACAGGTTACGGATTTTATAAAATCCGGCAACGATGGTAATAGATCTGTCTCAAAATCTTTACGAATGGCTGTATTTGAACTTTATGAGTGTTTTTTTTTTGTGATTGGAAGAATCATTGTCGGTCTCTATTTTTTATTTGGTGCCTATAATCATTGGGTGCATCTGAAAACCATGGGCGAATATGCCGGCTCCAAGGGAGTGCCTGCCCCCGGGTTCGCGTCGGCTTTCACAGGACTCATGCTTTTCCTGGGCGGCCTTAGTATTCTTTTCGGCGTGTTCACCATTATCGGAATCATCATCCTGGAGGTTTTTTTGCTTGGGGTATCATTCAAGATGCACAACTTCTGGACCTATCAGGACCCGCAGCAGAGAATGGCCCAGCAGGTGAATTTTACAAAGAATATGGCCTTGTTTGGATTTCTGCTGATGCTGCTGTACCTCAGTCACTGGCCGGTAAGTCTTTGATAAGACGGAAAGGAGAATTAACAAATATTCCTGCCGGTGTCATACAATAATTGAACTTTTGATGAGAGATTGCTGACAAAAAGTATTGTTACTTGAATATAATACCGGTCCGCAAGCCGGCAACGACCGGTATTATATTCTATATCCTCGTATGGAGAATAACGGTTATCATTTTCTTATTCCTTGCCAGGGAAGGCAGACCCGATTGCCCTCTGAAAATTCCCTGTGCATTCCTGCCAGAGAGCTGCCGTCTTTGCTGTTCAGTCTTCACTATTTGGCTGCAATGTCAAAATAATATTTAATTCCCACGTTGAAATCAAAGCGGTTGAGATTTTCCGGTTCATCATTTGTGATGGTTTGGCCGTTGGCTTTAATTTTTTTCAGTGAACATAACATATAGGAGATGCTGGCTCCCAGAGCCCAATCGGGTGAAACAGAAAAATCCAGTCCCACCAAGCCGCTTAAGGCCAGAGCGGAACCTTTTATGTCGATTGGAATATTCACAATTTCTGAATTATCCGTGTAAGACAAACTTCCGACTGTAAGATTGCCGATCAACTGCGTTTTACCGCTTATGAATACCCTTCTTTGCGTCACACCGACCCCTATGAAATTCATGGTAATTTTATCTTCCATGCTCCCCGGTCCCAATTGATTGCCGTATTCATCGCTAACTGTTACATTATTCATCAGGGCCGAGGTTGAAAACCTGGAGTATTTGAAGCTGAATCCGTATTCTTTGTGGAAGAAGTAGGTGAGATCAGCCAACAGATGCAAGCCCGATTTCAGGTTTCCCATATATTCGGACAATTCCGGCGCTATCCCGCCGGGTATTTTGACCGTGCGATAGGCATAGCCCGCCTCGACATTCAGCCGCAACCTGGGGAGGCTTAGCAGCAGGGTATTAGAAATTGTGCTGTTTGCATTTTCGTCATTATTCTCCTCAACAATGTAATAATTCTGGTCGGGATTGGCGATGGTATTTCCGTCTGGAGTAACCAGCTCTGATTTTCTCAATGGATCAAAGCCATTCTTTTTAATCAGCACAATATCCTTTTTGTTCAGGGTAATGTCCTTTTTCATGGAGGTAAAAATTGTAATCGTTTCTTCCGTTTCAAAATCATCCAGAACCTTAATATTGGTCCATATCTGTCCGTTCTTCAGATGAACCTCATCCGCCCTGACAGCCCCGGAAAGGACCAAAATTGCCAAAACCAAAATCCATTTGATCTTCATCATTTCTCCTTCAAAAGAATTATTGAACGTTAATTATTTAAATGACAGAAATTGATCCCCCGGCCATGTAAAATCCGAATTTCATACAAAATCCATTTTCCGGATTTTTTGCTACAAACAATCCAATTGACGCAAACGCAGTGCTGGAAGGCAATGCTGCTATATAAAACGGTCCCGCCTTCTTTTTCCGGCCTCCGGAGATGTCAGGTAATGTTCATTTTCATATTCTTTCCAAAGGATCGGCATCAAATCCCAATTCCTTGAGGCGCTTTATCATTCTTTCTTTAATCAGCGGCGCTAAAGATTGTCCCCACAGCCGTCCGGCCATCATGCTTTCCTGCAGCAGGGAGGGCATTACCGAAATGGTCTTGCGGCCGATATCCGTTTTATAAAATTTGAGAAGCTCCTTTATTTCATCGTGCGTGAAATATTTGTCATAGATGGGGATGACCATTGAAAACAGGCCATCTTCTTTAAAGGCTTCTTCCTTCACTATTTTTATGACTTCCTCCTGTATGATACCAATGACCGTGTCAGGCAGAGCGGTGCCGGAGTTTTTCATTACCGCACCCATTTGCTGCATTATGGCCGTGGCAAACTGGGAACCGATTTCCGACGCCCGGGTGATTTCCATGAGCGAGAGGATGTCCGCTTTTTTCTCTTCGGTGAGGGAGGTTTGCGAAAATATGTTCCCCGGATTAAACAACAAAATCAGACTGATAACGCTCCATGTTTTGAGAAATTTCATTTTGGTTTCCCTTCCTGTATTTGGTTGAATTTGATTGAGCGATTTTATCCTCCCGAAAAGCTGCTTCCTGTCAGCGGAAATGAAAATTAACTCCAGCTCTGAAACCGGTCTGCTCCCTGTATTTCGCGGTAAACAGGTGACTGTCCCACGCTTCCAGCCGCACATCCAGTCTGGAAAATTGCCTGCGTACGCCGGCGCTTAAAAAGGTGGCATTCTGGGCCATTGCTGTGTAGTAATAGGTGGAAGTCCTGTAATTCAGATCGGTTCTGAAAATTCCCAGGGAGAAATCAAGTGTCGGCGCGAAAGAATAGACGGAGCTGAATGAGAAATCCAACTGATCCTGGTATAAATCGTTAACCGAATTCCAGAAAACAGAGGAAAGCGTCAGGGAGAGCCGCAGGCGCTCCGGAGCGGCAGCGGATATTCCAACCGCCAAGACGCCCGGCAGTTTTAAATGGAGTTTCATCGGTTCAGCATTAAATCCTTCCTGAGGAATGAGAAGCTGCGGTTCGGTTTCAAAAGTCCCGGTTATGTCAACACCCTTTTCATACAGGATTCCCAGCTCGATTGCCCCGTTCGGCGCATAGAGCGCACCGGCTTTCCAGCCGAATTGACCGGCATTTAGCTTCCCTTCCGTTATATCGACAGATTCCCTTTGTATCCAGAAATCCCGGGAAAGTGCCGCCCCCAGGGAAAGGCGGTCTTTCCGGAATAATAATCCGTCGAACGAAAGGGAGGCCATCAGGGAGGGGCTGTGAACCATTGTTTTCGAAACGGATTCAATGGTGAACTGCTTGCCGTCGCTATTGGTCTGGGATAGTTCATATTTTTCATACATGGAATATCTTTGCCGGTAACCGACGCCAATATTAACAATCCGCATCGGATAAACAAATCCGAAGGAGGCGGGCAGCCATTGCCAGGCCCGGTTTCGCGTGCTTCCGAAATAATAATCGATATTTGTCCGCCATGCGAAGTCTATGCCCGCTGCCGGCGCGCTGAAGTTGGCCAGCGAGGCGGGATTGGCACCGGAGACACGGGAAACCGGTGCGGCGGCAATGTTCGAAAAGCCGCTGCTGTTGTAGGAGCCGGGTTCAATACCCATCTGGAAAATGACCTCATTAATCGCCACGCGCTGCAGATCCTGGCAGAAAACAGCGGATACGGTCAGCAAAACAAGAAAAATAAACCTCATGATTTCACTCCTGTCTGTGAATGACGGATAATCCTGAAGAAAGCTCAGGGGCAAATCAGCTTACAAAAACACCGGATTTTTTTAAAACAGTTGAAGCGGTTTATTCTATCTGTAAATTGAAATTATTTTTCCTGATGGAAAAAGATACACTCCGTTATTCCAAAGAATCAACGATTTTTTACAATTTCTGTATCGAGGCGCCGGGACAGGGGAAATCGGAGAACAGGGGAGTGGCGTGGAATGGCGCTCCGCAACAAGGCTTGCCTGTTTTTTTGTCTGTTAAACCAAATGACAGAATAGTCAGAGGCTTGTTTAAAATTTTCCCGGTTCCGGTTTTTTAAGGTTAAAATGCTTTTTATGATGTATTCTTTCACACTGCACAGCATCATGATGATGGCGTTTTGGGGCCGTTTGATATATTCCCTCCACAAGCCGGTTTCGGGCGGGCCATATGCGGAGCATTTCCCGCCCTTCCGTCGTAGCAGCACTTAAATACCTGACCCGCCTGCTTTCTTGCAGACTGCGATAAATATTTTTGTTTCCTGCTGCCGGACTTTCCCTTGACAAGTTACATTGTTTTGCATATACTACTAATGCTTCATAATAAAATTAAGGGGGCAAACCAATATTACCCGGTTATGAACGGGGTAAGGACACGTTTTGCTGAATTCCCGGCACAGGAATGGCGTGTGCGACAGGTCCGGGGCGGAAAGCCTGACGGGCGGTTTTTTGTTAATTTTTCATCTCAGGGTGCTTTCCTGCTTTGTGTTATTTCTTCTTTGTCATGTTTTTTTGTGTTTTCCTGTTTCTCCCAGCGGTTTTGTTCTGCCGGATAAAGAGCTTTAGCGCGGAGAACTGTTTCATGAAGAAATCATTGCAATTAATCTTTTTGCTTCTGTCTTTTTGCGTTCTCTGGCTGGATTGCGAAAAGGACACAGCACCCTTGCTCTCCCGCCAACCGGAACTGCGCCTGACGGCAGAGGATGTCACCTGCACGGAGGTCTGGTTGCGCGTGCAGGCCGGCAACCTGCTGGGATGGGACGTGCTGAAAGTCTCCCGCGATGATTCGGTTATTTACACCGGCAGACCGGGACCGCTTGATACGCTTCTTTATGATACCGGCCTGCTGCCCTCCCGCCAATACAGTTACCGGGCCTCGCT
>JARRQT010000124.1:10492-32170 GCA_037381445.1 Calditrichia bacterium | reverse complement strand
GCATGCCTTACCCGAAATGAAGAAAAGAAATGGACTGTATCATGGATGATAACTCCTGGAATTGTTTGAGCGAGTAAATGGTTATTCTCCGCTGACCTGAAAAAATTAAGACAAAACCGGACGAAAAATCCACCCATTTGAAAAATAATGAGCAGAACGTCCCGCGAGTGATTTTGATCACTTTGAATTGCATTTTCGTGGTTACTTTAACGCCCGATGATAGAAAAATTTTAGAGGATAATTCCCCGGTCGCTCTCAGAAATTTGGTTAAACTTTAAAGAATGGTCGGGGAGTATCCTCGCCGATTTAAATACAGGGCCAGCAGGCCCTTTTTCTTTTCAAAATGACTCCTGCCGCTGGCAGTACTTCAATTTACCTCTAAAGATAATATTTGCGCTGACGAAGATGTAGGAACCAAGGAAGGAGAAAAAGAACCATGAAGGTGGATATCAGCCAGTCGCAGATTCAAAAAGCCAGCCAGGACATGTCCCGGGTCATTCAGCAAAGCCAGCAGACCAGCCAGGAAATGGCTGACAAAATGATTCGTTTGTCCCTTGAACAAAAGCTGTCCCGGCAGAAAGACCAGTTGGTGGACAATCTGATTGACGTTTATATATAGGTTTTATACCAATTCCACGGATGGAGAAGGGCCAGGTTTTCGTATTGCTGTCGATTCAAATATGAATCATTTCAGGGTGCATTCCGAAAATCTTTAATCGCCCATCCGGCCGCACCGCTGGCCGCCGCCAGGACCGCAATGATGGCATAAACAAGGTTTATGGGAATAATATCGGATGCAACACCGGTCAATGCCATGGAAATGGCCGTAAACCCAAACACACCCACCGAAATCATACTGAAAACCCTGCCCTGCATTTCAACAGGTACAATTTTTTGAACCAGCGTGGGTCGCGGGATAATGATCATGGGAATAACCAGAGAATGTATCAGCAGGGTAAAAAACATTCCCCAGAACGTTTGTACCCATAAAAGCGGAAAGAAAGTAAGGCCGTCAAAAATAATTCCCCACAGCAGCAGATGGCTGTTGCGGAATCGCTTCCCCACAAAATTGATGGCAATCGTCCCCAGGATCATTCCAAAGGCATAGGCAACCTGAGTGAGCGCATATTTATCCGCACTTTCGTGCAAGACGTCCTTCACAAAAATCGGGGCCCCGACAATGGCGGGTCCCATGATAAAAAGGTTGTCGACCGCGGTGATCATCAGAAGTCCCCAGATGCGCTTATCGCGCCGGGCGTAATTCAGACCTTCCAGCACATCCGAAAAGGACTGCTGTACATGCCCGTAAAGTTTTGTTTTGGTTTTCTGCTGGGATAACTTTGCATACGCAATTTTGGAAATGAGCCAGAAGGAGAGGAAAAAAGTAAGGGCATCCACATTGAACAAATGGACAATCCCGACCAGTGGAATGATAAGGCCGGCCAGGGCCGGACCCAGCAGCAGAGAGAACTGCCACGAGGTTTGTATGAGGGAGTTGGCCTGCAGGAGTTTGTCATTTTCTACCAGATTGACTACAATGGCATCGCGGGCCGGATTAAACACCGCATTGAACATGGCCAAAATAAAAGTGAATATCCCCAGCAAAAGGCCCGAAAGGCCATTCAGAAAATAGAGCAGGGGAATTATCAGTACCAGGATTCCGCGGGCGGCATCGGCCAGCAGCATGATGCGGCGGCGGTCAAAACGGTCCGCCAGCGCTCCGCTGAACATCCCGAAAAGCAGGGTGGGAAGGTAGCCGCTCATGGCCACTAAACCGGTGGCGGATTTGGAGCCAGTCAATTCCAGCATCAGCCACAACAAACCGATTTCATAAACGGAGTCCCCGGCCTGGGAGATGACCTGGCCCAGCCACAAATAGAAAATGTTTTTGTTAAGAAATAAACCGGTGAACCAGCGGTTTATCCTATTGAACACTCTCGATTTCCTTTTCCAGCAATTGCTTTTGGTGGATCTGGTAGTACATGCCGCCCAGTTGGACCAGTCGGGCGTGGGTGCCTTCCTCGACGATGCGTCCTTCATCCAGTACAATAATCTGGTCTGCGTTCTGCAAGGTGCTGATTCGGTGGGAAATCAAAATGACAAGTTTGTCGGGGAAAATCGTTTTCAAATTGTTCAAAATGGTTTCTTCGGTGTAGGTGTCCAGTGCCGAGAACGCATCATCCAGAATGAGGATTTTCGGATTCGCGACAATCGAGCGGGCGATGGAAACGCGCTGCTTCTGACCTCCGGAAAGATTGAGGCCGCGTTCTCCGAGCAGCGAATCATAACCTTCCGGGAATTCCAGAATTTCATCGTGAATATCGGCGATTTTTGCGGCTCGGACCACCTCTTCGCAGGTAGCATCCGGACGGGCGAATGCGATATTGTGGTGGATGGAATCGGAAAACAAAAAGGTGTCCTGCGTGACGTATCCGATGATCCGGCGCAG
The DNA here is from genome assembly GCA_037381445.1 of Calditrichia bacterium. Taxonomy (GTDB): domain Bacteria; phylum Calditrichota; class Calditrichia; order RBG-13-44-9; family RBG-13-44-9; genus JARRQT01. Next base: position 29,721 of record JARRQT010000124.1, on the reverse strand, counting down.
AGACTCCAGATTGTATTCGTTTATGTCGCGTCCGTCAATTAATAATTGGCCACTGTCCACCGGATACAAATGGGGGATCATCCGCATCAGGGTGGTTTTGCCGCTCCCGGTGTGTCCCAAAATCCCCACAGTTTGAGGCGCCTCCATTTTCAGATCAATATGGTTCAAAACCGGCAGATCGGGATAATATCCGAAAGTCAGGTCCCGGAATTCTATGTTTCCCCTGGCCTGGCCGGGAAGCAGCAGATAAGGACCGTCCTGTATTTCGGGTTCGGCATCCAGAATGAGCCGGATGCGTTTCATGGAGGCGGCACCCTGTTGATACAGCCCGATGACCCAGCCCAATGCAATGGAAGGCCACACCAGCATTCCCAGGTACAGCATAAACGCAGTAAATTGACCAATGGAGATGCTGCCGCTTATTACCAGTTTTCCGCCGCCCAGCAGCACCAGCACCGTAGCAAATCCCACAATGAGCATCAGGCTGGGATGAAAAGCCGCGTATATGCGGGCAAAACTCAGGTTCTTTCTCATATAATCTTCGTTCAGATCCAGAAAACGGTCAACCTGATGCTTCTCCCGAACGAATGCTTTGACAATGGAAATGCCGGAAACATTTTCCTGCACAAAGGTGCTGAGAGCGGCCAACTGCGCCTGTATCTTTTCATACCGCCGGTTGATAGCCCTCCCGAACCGGTTCACCAGCACCGCCATGATCGGAAAAGGAATCAGCGCCAATCCGGTGAGTAGGGGACTGATTGTCAGCATCATTGGAATCACAAAAAGAAAAGCGGTGACGGTATTGATGGAATAGGCAATACCGGGGCCCAGCACCGAGCGCACGGCGTTCATGTCATTGGTTGCCCGGCTCATGATATCGCCGGTGGGAAAATGGTTATAGAATGGAGGGGACAGCTGCTCCAGTTTCCAGAACAGGTCATTCCGTAAATCGTATTCAATTTCCCGGGAAGCAACGATAATGGTGCGCCGCATCAGGAACAGGAAAATCCCCTGGGCGATGGAAACCGCAACGATTAGCAGCGCGTATTTTCCGATATGAACCATTTCAAATGATTTTCCCAGCGCATTTATGGCGCTTTCCACAATCCTGGGATTGATCACTTTGAATACATTCGTCAAAATAACAAAGACAGTCCCTAGAACAAATTTCCAGCGATAACGGAGAATATATTCTTTTAAATAGAGAAGTATCTGAATGTTGAACTCCCATTATTTTATAAACAAACAGGCACAAATTTAATTCAATTCATCAGCCGATAAAACCAATTTCATTCCATTTACCGGATATTCGATTTTCATTTAGAACCATTCTGCAGTAAATGAAGATCCGGCTTTTCATTTTTCAGCCCGACAATGATAGTTACAGATGAAAATAATACTTTTCTCTCATCATGTAGTTCGATTAAAAAAACTTAATAACTGATTTTGACCACAAAAAGTTTGATTGAGCGAACGAATGACAGATCTGAAATCGGCCGCAAAGCAAATCATCTTTTCTGCCATCGATGCCGTAAAGCCGGAAAAACTGGTTCGCCGTCAGATCGCATTGCATAATAATTTTTTGAAGATCGGCAGCCGGCAATTTGACCTATCCAACTTCCGAAAAATCTATATTGTCGGGGCGGGCAAGGCCTCCGCATTCATGGCCAGGGAATTGGAAAACATTCTAGGGAATCACATTCAAGGGGGAATGGTGGTTGTCAAATACGGACATGGCGCGCCGTGCAAGCGGGTAAAAATACTGGAGGCTGGTCACCCGATAGTCGATCAAAACAGCTTGTCCGCAACTGAGGAAATCCTTCAAATAGCTTTACTCGCAGGGGACGATGATCTGGTCCTTTGCCTGATTTCCGGGGGCGGCTCTGCGGTTCTGGAAGCACTTCCCGCAGGCATTTCATTGGAAGATCTCCGGAAAGTTTCCGGATTTCTGCTGGCGTCGGGGGCTAATATTGAAGAGATCAACACGGTCCGCAAACACCTGTCGCTGGTGAAGGGCGGACAACTGGCTGCCCGAATTGCTCCTGCCACCTGCATCAGCATCATTCTTTCGGATATTGTTGGAGATCCCCTGGAAGCCATTGCGTCCGGCCCCACCGCGCCGGATTCAACCACATTCCAGGATGCCCTGGCGGTCCTTCGAAAATACGACGCGGAAAACGAAATTCCCAAATCCATTATAGCCTACATTCAAAAAGGTGCAGATGGAGAGGCATCGGAAACCCTGAAGCCCGGCGATCCGCTCTTTTCGAAAGTGCATAATATTATTCTCGGGAATAATCTGGAAGCGCTGCATGCCGCAATGAAAACTGCGAAGGGGCTTGGCTTTCACACACTGATTCTTTCTTCACGGCTGCAGGGAGAGGCACGGGAGGCGGGAAAAGTGGTAGCGGCAGTGGTTCAGGAACTGCTGGCCTCGAACCTGCCGGTTCCCCGGCCTGCCGGCATCCTCCTGGGTGGCGAAACAACCGTCACTTTAAAGGGGGATGGAAAAGGAGGACGAAATCAGGAACTGGCACTGGCGGCGCTGCTGGCAATGAAAAATGTCAAACAGGAATATGCGATCGCAAGCTGCGGAACCGACGGAACGGACGGTCCCACCGATGCAGCCGGGGCGATTGCAGGGCCCGGGATCTGGGATAAGTGCAGATCCGGAGACATAAATCCACAGGAATATCTCGACAATAACGACTCCTACCATTTCTGGCAAAAAAGCAATGGTCTTATCGTGACCGGGCCTACCGGGACCAATGTGATGGACATTATTCTCGCCCTGGTCCCCTGACTTCCCACGGGTTCTGCTGCGCATCTGCAGATAATCCCTCAATAGCCGACTTTTCCCAATACAATTTGTGCTAAATATAATGGCACGGGCTTTTATGTGCCGGAAGCAAAAATTGTTTTTCGCTGAAGTTCAAAATCAATTGTTTAGCTGAATTTATGGGGAGAAGAGGTATGGACAGATTTGTTGCGTCGTTGAAAAATTTGCGGACTCCATTAATAATAATGGGGACTTTGCTTTTATCTTCGGGTTTAACAAGCTGCGGTTTTTACACATCACAGGCAGAAGTTGCGGTTCAGCCTTCGGAAGAAGGAAATTATAATCTGGAGTCTCTCGATATGTATGGGATATGGGAACAGGTCGAACCGTACGGGGAGGTCTGGCACCCTGATGTCGGCCCTGATTGGCGGCCATTTTACTACGGACGATGGGCCTATACTGATGAAGGCTGGGACTGGGTATCCTATGAGAACTTCGGCTGGATTGTTTATCATTACGGCGACTGGGTCTTCAGTCCAGATTACGGCTGGCTATGGATTCCCGGCAATCTCTGGTCTCCCGCGCGGGTGCACTGGCTGGAATTTGATGATAATATCTGCTGGGCCCCCATGACGCCGCCGGGAGTGGAGGTTGGTGAACCCTGGGAACCCGGGTCGGGGATCAATTTCTGGATTATTGTTAATATTCAAAATTTCACCCGCGAGAATGTGGGAAGATACCATGTTTCCAGAAGGTTTGAAGAAAGGGAACATGAGCGATTTCCGATCTATCGCCGCGCGCCGGAAATTGGCCGGGTGGAAAGATTTGAAGGAAGACGGATCGAACCTGTTCCCTTGCACAGAAGAATTTACAGAACGCCGTTGGGCGAACTGCGCAGGAATGAGTATCCTCCCGAAGAACACAGGCGGATACTCAAACATCAAAGGAAGCTGGATCATGAAGTTCTGCATCCCAATCGGCAGCGAATGGAAGAAAGACGGCGGCAAAGGGAGATTCAGGAGGGCAAGCGCCATCATGAATCGGAAGAACATCATGGCCGGGAAAGACATGAACGCAGGAAGGAAAACAAGCATGATCGCGATTGATATCCGCTCCACCAATCGGGTCGGACCGATCAATCGATGATACCTTAAATCGCACAGCCGGCTTGGTCCGGCTGCTGCTATATTTTAAAATGAACAATTCGTTTGTGCAGGTTTTCTTCTGAAAAAATGAAATTGCCAAATTCTGTAGAATGAACGGATATCGCACCAGCGCCGGATTTATTATTTAAAGCAGGTTCAGCCTCTTTAATTCGTCAAGGATTTCATTCCTTCCTTTTTCATTCGGCAACGGAAGGGGAGCTCGCGGTTTTCCGCCATAAAATCCGATTCTGTCCAGTGCAAATTTCAGCCCGCCGATTCCGTAAATGCCGGTGGTAAGCTGGTTCAGTTTCACTATCTTTATTTGGATTTTCCGTGCTTCCTCCAGTTTTCCGGTATTAACCAGCCGGTACAATTTCAGACACAGGCCGGGGGCAATATTGGCAAAAGCCAGGATTCCGCCCACCGCGCCCATCAACAGACTGGGCATCAGGGTATTGGCGCTTCCCGTTAGCAGTTGAAAATTCTTCAATCCCAGGCCAAGGATGGATTGCTGATAGGTGATATTTCCCGAGCTGTCTTTCATTCCCAGAATATTGGGATGTTCCCCGAGCGCCGCAATCAGATCGACACTCATCTCCAGACCGGTAAATTTGGGAACATTATAGATAATAACCGGAATCGGAGAATCATCGGCGATTTCTCTGAAATAGGATTCCAATACCGGCAGTTTCATCTGACTTTTATAGTAATGGGGCGCGATGACCAGCGCGGCGCTTGCTCCCGTTAAGCCGGCTTTTTTTATAAAGTCAATTGTATGGCGTGTGGATTCCTGTCCCGCGCCTGCGATAACAAGCCTGCCTTCTGGCACATATTTTACAGCCGTTTCTATCACCTGCAGACTTTCGGTTTCGGAAAGCATGACATTTTCGCCATTTGAACCCAGCACCACATAACCGCTCAAATCAAATTCGTTCCACTTCTTAATGTTATCCGACAAATGGTTGAAGGATACTTCATCATCCTCGAAAGGCGTTACAATGGGCGGAAAAATTCCCCGGAGTGAAAGCATTTTGATTCCTTTTTTGGACGTAATCTAAAATTTTTCAGGCTTTATTCAAAGTTTTTTATGGGAAAGGCAGGGTATAAGAAGAGCAGGTTCACATCCGAAATTCAAAACGCTCAACTCTCATAATCATAGTTTTCCATGAACAGGGGAAATATTACCCCAATGATAAAAACGGCAATTGCGGCGCTGAAAAAAATGTAGCCGACCAGCTCCGCATGATCCAGAATTCCCAGGCGGGAAAGCATGTAATACCAGTCATGTTTTCCGCCGCCCAGCAGGTGCAGACGGCGCACCGGCGCATCAGCGGCATACACGCTGATATTGATGAGATTTTGGCCCAGCCAGAAAATGAAGAACTGGACACCGGTACGATACCCCTTGCTCAGAAAGAAAAAAGCAATAAAAAGAGGAAAGACAATTTGCATCAGGGTGCCGCCCAGGAAGTGGATAAACGTACCCAAAAATCCGAAGAAAAAATGACCCGCTTCATGAATAATCAAATCGGCGTTGTCAATAAACAGGTAATGTCCCCGGTGGAAAATAAGGTACAAGCCTATTGGGATCAGAAAAAAAGACACATACCATTTTTGCAGCGGCCGGAACCCGCAATAAGATAACACAACCATCTTTTTAGCAGTCCTCCTAAAATTTACTATCTCTCGATTTTATTGTCGTCCGGGCGGGCAGAAACATTAATTCAGCAAATCCATATAAATAAAATTCTCTATTGATTCACAATTTCTTTCGCACATTCGACATAAAATTTTTGCCGATTAATGCGAACCTCATCTGATTTTTTTGAATAAACAGGCAACTTAAAAATATTTAAATAGTATGGTGTAACTTATGAACAAATGTGTAACTTACTTGGATGTATAAAAAAATTAACCGCAAATAATCATTAATACGATAGAAAGAATTGGTTCTATGAAAAATCTGGAAAAATTTGCCTTGCTGGGGCTGTCACAGGAGATGCTGAAGGCACTGGAAAAAAAGGGCTTTAACGAGCCCACTCCCATTCAGGAAAAGACCATTCCGCTTCTCTTGAACTCCCAACAGGATGTCGTGGCACAGGCTCAAACCGGAACCGGCAAAACGGCCGCATTCGGTATTCCCATACTCGAAAATTTATCGGAAAAAAACAAAAATGTTCAGGCACTCATTCTGACGCCCACCCGCGAGCTGGCGGTTCAGGTTTCGGAAGAAATAAATAGTCTGAAAGGCAACAAGAAACTCAAAGTGCTGCCCGTATATGGCGGTCAGTCCATAGAGCAGCAGCTTAAGAAATTACAGAAGGGGATTGATATTGTGGTTGGTACCCCCGGCCGCATACTGGATCATCTTCGGCGCGGCAGCCTGGTTCTCAATCAGATTTCATACCTGATTCTGGACGAGGCCGACGAAATGCTGAATATGGGTTTTATTGAAGACATAGAGGAAATTCTGCGCAACACGAATTCCAATAAAAGGATGCTGCTATTTTCCGCAACCATGCCGAAAGATATTATTCGCATCGCCAAAAAATATATGGGAAAATATAAACTGGTGACCGTTGAGAATGAAAATCTGACAGTCCCCCTGACCGACCAGATTTATTTTGAAGTGACCGAATCAAACAAATTGGATGCCCTGTGCCGCATTATTGACATTGCCGCGGATTTTTATGGCCTGGTGTTCTGCCGGACCAAGCTGGATGTGGATGAAGTGTCAAAAAAACTGATGGACCGCGGCTATAATGCCGATGCTCTTCACGGAGATTTGTCTCAAGTGCAGAGGGAAAAAATCCTGTTAAAATTCAGGAACGGCCGCATAAAAATTCTGGTCGCCACCGATGTCGCAGCGCGGGGCATCGATATTAACAACCTTACGCATGTTATCAATTATGCCCTGCCCCAGGATCCGGAATCCTATGTTCACCGAATCGGCCGGACCGGCAGAGCAGGCAAGGAAGGGACCGCTATTACTTTTGTTACTCCCGCCGAAAACCGGAGGCTCCATTTTATCAGGAAAATAACAAAGACGGACATCCGAAAGGAAAAACTGCCCGGTGTGAGGGATGTCATCAATTCGAAGAAATTGCGAATCAGCCAGGAACTCGATAAAATCCTTACCGAACAGAGCTACTCCGAATATCTTGAAATGGCCAGAAATCTCCTGAACAACAGCGATCCTGAAAAGATGCTGGCAGCACTGTTAAAATTCTCATTTCAGGATGAACTGCACGAGGGCGCATACAAGGAAATCCCCGAGATCTCTTCTGATTTTGGGGGTGAGACACGTCTGTTTATCGCCCTGGGAAGAATGGACGGACTGACGCCTAAAAAATTAGTGGGGCTGATTAAGAAAGAGGCCAATGTCAGGGATAGAAAAATTAGAAATGCCAGGGTGCTTGACAAATATTCCTATTTCAATGTGCCAACCAAAGAAGTCAACCATATCATAAAAATGTTCAAAAAAAGAAAGCGCGGAAACCGACTTTTGGTGGAAGTCGCCCGCAGCTAAAACCGTTTGTTTTATGCCGGCATTTTCCTTTCCACGGGAGAATGCCGATGTTTTTTATCCCCCCCTTCAATATTACATTCCTCTGATCTATCCCATGCGTTCCACGCGGAACAAAAGCCATCCATTTGTCATGCAAGACTATAAATCGTTTATAAAAGGTGATGTCTGACGATTTTATCAAACCATATAATTGCGGGATAATTTCATAACTTGAGCAGGAGACCGAATCATGACTGCAAAACAGCATGAACACAGAACAGGGACGGATAACAAAAAAATTTCCGATGAGAACATCGTTACTGTTCGACCGCCATCCACCACCATGACGCGACAAAAATTACCATATTTCGTCGGGATTTCCGAAGCAACGGCAGGTGCCAGCGCCATTTCCATGAACATGGTGATTATTCCGCCAGGCGGCACGGCGGAACCGCATTTTCACCTGGGCTACGAAACTGCCATTTATATAATTGAGGGGGAGGTTGAAACGCGCTACGGAGAAGGACTTCGGAAAAGTCAGAAGAACATTGCCGGTGATTTCCTTTTTATTCCGGCAAATGTACCGCATCAGCCGGTAAATCTTAGCAAAACCCGGGCCGCCCGGGCCATTGTAGCTCGCAACGATCCCAATGAGCAGGAAAGCGTTGTAATCTACAATCCCGAGAGCTGAATCAGCTTCATGTTCTGCCGGTTAACCGCAGCAGTTCCGGACGGATTTACTTCTTTTCTATCTCTCTTCCAAAAGAATTGCTTTTGGGAAATATTATTTTCTATGAATTAGAATTCGATTTCTTTGAAACCAACTTTATCCTTTAGACCATCCATATAGGTTTGATAAGCCTCCTGCTGTTTGGTGCGCTTGATTTTTTCTTCCAGCTGCGCCCTTACTTCTTCCAGCGGCTTGCTTTCCTTCTTCCTGTCGATGACCTTTAAAATGTGAAAACCATACTGGGTTTCAATAATGTCACTGATCTGTCCCACGGGCACCGAAAATGCGGCATCTTCAAAAGGCTTTACCATTTGGCCGCGGCCAAAATTTTCATATAATCCGCCCTTGTCCTTTGAACCGGGATCTTCGGAGTATTCTTTGGCCAACTTGGCAAAATCCTCGCCCTTCCTGGCGCGGGCCAGAATATCTTCCATGTTTTTGCGGATTTCCTGTTTGGCGGAATCGCTTTTTCCCTGGGTGCTCAGCAGAATATGACGCACGGTTGCGGTTTTGTCTTCATTATAGGCCTTCTGGATATCATCTTCAGTAACCTTTGTTTCCTCTCCCAGCTTATTATCCAGAAATTTTTGAATGGTGACACCTTCGCTGATCTGGGTTTTGATATAGTTTGTATCCACGCCGTTGCTCTCTATCATCTTTAAGAAAGCAGTTTTGCCACCGGCGCGCATGTATTGCAAATTCATAACACTGTCAATTTCTGCCGAACTGGCGGTCATGTTTGATTTTTGAACAGCAGATAAAAGCAATTTTTTCTCTGCTATCTGACGGGCATTGCCTTCAATAATGCCTGCAATCCTTGCCGAATCCAGATTCTGCAGCTGGGAGGCCCTGTTTCCGTAATTGGATTGAATTGTGTGGAAAACCTCAGCGGTGGTGACGGCGAAATTATTAGTCTTGACCAACACATTATTTTTATCAGGATTCATATACGGAACCTTCTCGGAAACCGCCTTCGCCAGATCGTAGGCCGGCGTTCCTTTTTCCAATTTAGCCGACTCATTGCTCGTCCCGCATGCCATTATAAATGCCGATATGAGAACCAGCACAGCGAAAAATCGTTTCATTTTTTCCCCTTAAAATTAAATACGTGATACAGAAAAATTTAACCCGCCAAGTTAAGAAGAAAAGAGGATGATTCATAATCCTTTGAAAATTAAATGAAATTATCAATACTCATCAACTGCAAAAGAATTTCATTTATGAAGGTGAAACCCATGTCCGGAATATTCCATTTCTTCTGATCTATCCCTTGATTCCGGGTATAATTTTTTGGAAATTTTGAGTTAATTTTTCCCGGAGGTTTTCATGAAAATTCTGCTCTCATTTCTGTTTGTTTCAACTTTCATTTTTTCCTGCAGCCGCTCCAACCAGGAAGTCTTTCGGGAAATGAAGGAATTGGAGTATCAGCGCAATTCGGTTTCGGCCAGGTTTTCCCTCTGGTTAAGGAGTGATAATCCGACAATCCGGGAGAAGGCAGTGGAAAGCCTGGGAAAAATTCAGGATACCTCCACAATTTCCTGGGTAGCAGATAAGTTGAAAGATCCTGACGTGAAGGTTCGGGGAGAGGCTGCATTTGCCATGGGCCAATTTTTTTCACCAAATGCCGAACCGCCGCTCTTAAATGCCCTCGATTCCGAAAAAAATCCAGGCGTGAAATCCAGGTTGATCGAAGCGCTCGGAAAAACAGGAACCGAAAAATCCTTTCCTGTCCTGGAAAATCTGCTAAACAGCCAGGTCCCGGATGACGAAAAAAATGCGGCGCTCAGCTGGGGACTGATTTCCTACCGCGGATATTCCTACAACCAGGGCCTTAAAAATCTGAATAAATTACTTAAATCCACTTCTGATCCGGAAGTCCAGTGGAGAGCGGCGTATGCGCTTTACCGCAGCGGGTCACCGGCGGAAATGAATACGCTTTATGAAATTTTGAAAAACAATTCCCCATTTGCCCGCTATATCGCATTAAAAAGCATAACCGATATTGCCGGCATTTTGAAATCGTCAGAATCTGAGGGATTTAATTATCTCGAATCGGCCCGGAACGCCGACAGGATTTTGCAGTCTCCGGACTTCCTGCAAACATTGCAGGATTTAATGGGAAGCACGGCCTGGTATGTAAAATTCGCTGATCTCCAATTGGTGGGGGCATTGTCAAATCCTTCGTTGTGGCCGCTGGTTAAAGATGCTGCTGCAGATGAAAATCCATATATCCGCGGAGCGGCTCTGGAAGCCATCGCGGATTACAAAAATCAGGATGCCGAGAATTTTCTTATGCAATATATTCAAAATTGAAATTGTTAATTCGTCTATTTAAGAGGCGCAGTGGCCAGAGAATTATTATTACCTAAAAGCCCTGGAGGAACTGAACGGTAATTCGTCCGCCCGGCTATTGATGAGACTTAGTGATAATCAAAATATCGCTCAGGTCAGTCTTGCCCTGGAAGCATTGTCGCACAGGAAAGGCATTCCCCTCTCTTTTCTGATAAATAAATTAAAACTGGGCGATCCTGCAATCACCACAATAGTTGCGGGTCGTCTGGCGACTACAAGGGAGAGTAAAACAGCACAGGTTTTGATTGATGCTTATGGAAATTTTCGAGCTCCCCGGGATATTGAGCCGATGGAAGCGATCATTGCCGCACTGGATAGCATTGGCAGCGCAAAGGCTGTTACTTTTCTGGAAAGAGAAATCGATAATCCGTTTCCGCCCATCCAGAAGGCGGCTCAACATGCCCTGAGGCATATCACAGGAAAAGAATATCCGCTTTCGGATTCAGCGGCGACAAATCTCATCCGTTATGATTTCAAATTGGCCGTAAAGACTACGAGACCAAAGTTGAAAATTCATACCACAAAGGGCAGTTTCGTTATCGAACTGTTTCCGGATAAGGCGCCGGTAACCGTAGCCAATTTTGTCCAACTGGCCGATTCAGGATTTTATAACAATATTTATTTTCACAGGGTTGTGCCGGGATTCGTTGTTCAGGCCGGAGATCCTCGTGGGGATGGTTGGGGCGGACCCGGATATACAATTCCCTGCGAATATAATGATATTTTTTATGACCGGGGAACGGTGGGGATGGCAACCGCAGGCAAAGACACCGGAGGCAGTCAGTTCTTCATCACACACACGCCTCAGCCCCATCTGAACGGCCGCTATACGGCTTTCGGAAAAGTGATTTCAGGAATGGATGTGGTTGACCATATTGAAGTATTTGACAAGATACTCCGAACAGAGCAGGTAAATTAATTCATTTAAATATTTTGAATCCCAAAGACAGGAAAACGAATGAAAATCCTTCTAGCCGGTTACAATATAGATACAGAAACTATCAGGGAACTGCGCCAATTTATCCAACGGATTGCTGATAATTTGGAACCGGAGAGATTTTCCCACTCGGATCCGGTGATAAAGGAAAAAATTCTTGAGCAGCTGCATCAGGAAGCCTTGCAGCTTTTGCAGAGGGATAATCTCACTCCGGAAACTATTTCGGCTGCCTATGCAAGAATCAGCCGTAATCCGTTGCCGGTCAATGAACTGAGGGAGATTGCCAGACAGGAAGTTGACCGGGCAAGAAAATCGAATCAAAACATTATCTTCGGACTGGGACATAGTTCCGTGGCGGAACATGCAAATTTCAACTTTGATATCCTCGGTGTTTCGCGACTGGCGGTGGAATCCATTGAACATTTTCGACTGGCTTCCTACACTGAGAAATCACAGCGTTATATTCTGTTCAAAGACGATTTTATCATTCCGAAAGAGATCAGGGGTTCTACTCTGGAAAATGAATATACCGGTTTGATAAGAGAACAAAACGCAGCCTACCAGAAATTGTATAAGATTCTGCAGCCGTATTTTTTTGAAACTTATCCTGATGCGGCAAAAGAACCAAAGGGGGGACAGCGGCGCCTGGAGGGTTTGGCGAAAGAAGATGCCCGCTATCTCATTTCACTGGCCACTGAAACCCAGTTGGGAATGACTCTGAATGCACGCAGTCTTGAGAATATGATTTCCAAACTAAATTCTCATCCACTGGCAGAAGTCCGTGAAATTGGAAGGCAATTATTCAATGTTTCCAAAGTTATTGCTCCTTCCATAATAAAATATGTAGAACCGACTGATTACCTTTCCAAGAAAAGAGAAAAAGCCCTTAACTTCATTTCACTAAATATTAGGCAAAACACGGAACCTTCGGCAACTGGGACTCCGCAAGCCAGGCTGATTGATTATACCAGGGATGCAGATGAACGGATTCTGGCTGCGGTTCTTTTTAAATACGAAAAACTGGAATACTCACAGGCTCTTCGGGAAATCAAGCAAATGGATGATTACCAGCAAAAGGAATTCTTTCGGGTAATATACCGCGATATGAATGCCTGGGACAGCGTTCTGAGAGAATTTGAATTTGTAACATTCACTTTTGAACTAATAATAAGCGCTTCCAATTATGGCCAGTTAAAACGCCACCGGATGGCCAATATTGATATCCAGGACTACGATATATCCCTGGGCGTTACCATCCCTGATTCAGTCAAACAGACCGGCCAGGAAAAATTGTTTCTGAATATTATAGATCAAACAAATCAGGTATACGAAAAATTGTATTTACAATATCCCGTAATAGCGCCTTATGTTCTGACAAATTCGCATCGCAGAAGGGTGTTGTTAAATATTAACCTGAGGGAATTGTATCATTTCACCCGCCTCCGCGAAGATGAGCACGCCCAGTGGGATATCCGGGAGATCTGTTCAAAAATGCATCATCTCGTCACGAAACAACTGCCGTTGGCGGGGGCGCTGTTGTGCGGGAAAGATAATTTTAACCGGGTATATCAAAATTTCTACAAAGAGTGAAACTTTTTCGTGTAATTTAACATCTAATAAACGATTATTAATATTTGGAGATGGAGAAATGCCAACGTATCGATATCGTTGCAAATCCTGCGATTATGAGTTTGAGAAATTCAGCTCAATATCTTCATACAGCAAAGAGTTGGAGTGCCCTGTCTGCCATGGGATTGCCCATTTGACTATTTCCGGAGGTTCTGGACTCATTTTTAAGGGAAGTGGTTTTTATATTACTGATTATCAGCGTAAAGGGAAAAACCAATCCGACAAAAGTGAAGATAAAAAATCCTAAAATAGCTGGCCACAAATAGCAGAAATAGATAAAACATAATATGTAATAAAAAATGATATATAGGGTTTATTCCCGGTATGGCATTCTTAGCCTACCGGGTTTTTATTTTTTGATGCATTATTTTTATGTTATATATCTTTTATTAAAATAAATTTTAATAAATCATAATCATCATTATAAGGGTATTAACTTGTAGAATGAATAAATTATTTTCAATAAATAAAAGCATGTCAAGGTTAAAATTATGTGAATTTATTATGAGTATTTTTTGATTTTAAAAGGTCGGTTATTGGGTTGTAAAGTTATTCTTTGCAAAAATTCATATTTAATTCACATTAAAATTAAGGTATTACTAATAGTGTTCACTCTGATTACAAAAACATTACACATTCACATTGTAGTCGCGCAGGACCTGGTTTAAAGAAACTTTCTTATTCGTTGATTCCTTTCTTTTTCCGATAATAAGAGCACATTGCACATTGAATTTCCCGGCCGGAAAATCCTTGGTATAACTTCCCGGGATGACAACCGCTCGTTCCGAAATTTCTCCGCGGTGTTCCACAGTCCGGGAGCCGGACACATCCAGAATTCTGGTGGAGGAAGTGAGAATCACGCCGGCGCCCAGCACAGCTTCTTTTCTCACAATAACACCTTCCATCACAGAAACCGCAGAGCCGATAAAGGCATCATCTTCTACAATGACCGGTGCGCTTTGGGGCGGCTCGAGGACACCACCAATGCGGGCGGCGCCGGCCAGATGAACTCGTCTGCCTACCTGTGCGCAGGAACCCACTGTAGCGTGGGTGTCCACCATAGTTCCGCTGTCCACATACGCCCCGATATTAACATAACCGGGCATCAGGACCACACCAGGCGCAAGGTATGATCCGTACCGGGCCACCCCGGGGGGAACAACACGCACCTGCTGCATTTCAAATTCCTTTTTAAGCGGAATTTTATCATAAAATTCAAAGGGACTGGCTTCCATTCTGGTCATTTTTTGTATGCGGAAATAGAGTAATATTGCCTTTTTTATCCACTCATTGACTTTCCATTCATTTTCATTTTTTTGAGCAACCCTGATTTTTCCCTTATCGAGCAGCTCAATGGTTTCCCTGACAGCGGCTTTTACGGGTTCATCCGGTTCGCTGTTTTTATCATAAGCTTGAGATATTATACTCTCCATCTTTTCTAATTCCATTTGAATCTCCTCATATGATTTATGATTTCAAATATTTACAGGAATATATCCCGCAAGTCAAGTTGAATCATCAAATTTCAGGGAATAAAAAAACCCTGAGAACTATCTCAGGGTTCGGGGGAGTGGGCGCTACTGGATTCGAACCAGTGACCCCCGCCTTGTAAGGGCGATGCTCTGAACCAGCTGAGCTAAGCGCCCGCAAATGAAAATTAACTTTCTTTCTTTTCCCGGTAGAATAATCCGATCGGGATAATTATTAGATATGAGATGACCAGCAATATGGGAGCCAGTGTCCGCGTGAGAAAGGCATCCGGATTGGTGGGGATTGCCATAAAAATATAGCCAATGATCAGGATAATCAATCCCAGAATGATGATCATAAAATTCGTCTTTGTCAGCGGAAAATGAAAGCGGCTGCTGGTCTCTGCTTTTTTTGTCTTTACTTTTGCCATAATCCAATTCTTACACGTTTATAATGAACGTCCAATTTAATTTGTTCTCTGCTTTAATGCAAGAAAATTTAAGAAAAGGCTTTCGGGCCTATTAAAGAAAATGAGTCGATTTTTTCTGCTCGGGGTGTTTCAGATCGTGCAGCACCACAGACTGTATGATCCGCCCGGTGGATTTTTTATAGATATATTCAATTACAAATGACAGAACAATCATAATAACCAGGATCCATATTTTATTGGGAGATCGCATAAAAGTCTGCCGGATCAGGATAGCCAGCGCCGCGAGGCAAGCGATGAATCCTATCCATGAAATCCATAAATGACTTCCTGTTTTCTGATGCAGTCTTATATTGGATGCATTGACTACCGCGAAGATGAGCAAAAATCCTGCGCTTCCCATTAAGGAAATGCTGGAGAGATCAAAGAAATTGGCTACGGCCAGGGAAAAACCTGCCGTTATCAGCAGGCCTTCGATTGGACGTTTCCATACTTTTCTTTCCAGGATGTCAGGAAGCTCGCCGTCTTTTGCGATGATATAGCTGATTCGCGCTGTCCCATAGAGTGTTGCATTGATGGCGGATCCGGTGGAAAGAAGAGCGGCTATGGCAATGAAGATAAAACCGTAGTTTCCCAGAAAAGGCCTGGCGCTTTCTGCCAGGGCATAATCTTTTGCGGCGACTATTTTGGAAATCGATAGATTGCCTACGGTAACAAGGGAAACGAGGATGTACAAAACTATGACAAAAATTATGGAAGTGTAGTACGCGCGAGGCAATAACTTGCCGGGATTCTTCACATCATTGGCGGTGTTTGCGATGAGCTCAAAACCCTCATAAGCTAAAAATATAATCATTCCTCCGGCAATCATTTGCGGGAATGGCACCCATGAACCGGGATCCAGGTGCTGATAACTCACTGTCCAAAATCCGGCCCCGATGAAAAAAATCAGAATGGCAATCTTGAAACCCACAATCCACTCTTCGGCTTCTCCCACCACGCTGGATCCCATAGCATTTAAACCGGTCAGAATAACGATAACACCCGAGATGAACAGATGCTTCACCAGGGGATGGGCGGAAGCAGGGAAGAAACTTGCCCCATAGCTGCCGAATGCGAACGCATAAAGCGACAGCATGATGATATAGCTGATCCACAACAAAATATTCATGGCGCCGGTAAAGACGCTGGTGCCGAAGGCCTGATTAATAAACTCAACGGTTCCCCCCTGGCTGGGGTAGGTAACAGATAACCGCGCATAGGAGTAGGAGGTGAGAAGCGCTACTATTCCCGCAAACAGAAATGCGATGGGTGTGCTCCCGTGGGCCAATTGAGCGGCAAGACCCAGCACAGCAAATATTCCGCCGCCGACCATGCCGCCTATGCCAATGGCTACCACAGCCCAAAAGCCAATTGCTCCCGAATTCCGTCCGTTTTTCATTAAATTAACTTCTCGGTTTCGTAAATATGTGTATATTAATATTTTCCTGCTTTTAAGTATTGCTGCTGATTATTCTTCGAGGCTTTTCAGAATATTTTCAGAAAGCAGAGGGATTTCATCGATCATTTCCTCATCCTTCAAGGCGGCCAGAAGGGGGTCTATCCGGTTTTTGATGCGTGCCAGACCCAGATTGTGTATGACATGGTGGGCCCCTTCCCGCAGGAATACGGAATGGTACCGGTCCATAAGTTCTCCCAGTATCGGCCTCAATGAATCGGTGCCGAATTGGATCAGCCCCTCAGCCGCCAGCCAGCGCACATCACTGTCGTCATCTTCCAGGGCATTGATGAGCAGGGGAATTGCAACGGGATCCCCGATTTGCCCCAGTGCCTTAACGGCCTCCCACCTTTGTATGTCCTTGGGAGAATCCAGCAACTCTGCCAGATAATCTATTGATGAACTCCCCTTTTCGACAAGTTTTTGGCGGGCATTCATGCGTATGAGCCCGTCTTTGTTTGCCAGATCAGAAATGAGAGATTTAATCTCCCGGGGTGTCTCCTTTTTGTTCCTGTTATTGCCTTCCATTATGCATTGCTCCTCTATCAATACGATTGATTTCTGGTGCTTCGTTATCTTCTGTTGTTAATATAATTGATAGTTGTTTCTTTTGTATGAAAAATTTTGTAGTAGTAAAGCTTAAGAATTTCATTCAGGAGAAACGCCGCCGCGGAAAATCCAATAACGAACAAAGCTGCCCCCCATCCCAATGAAGGCATGAGCCATCCATAAACGGCCATAAAAATAATGATAATTTTTGTTAAAAACCCCGGTCCCCATATCCGGCTATTAATTTTGGTTTTCCAGAAAATCTCTTTTGTTCTGGCAATGAAAATTGTCAATTGGCCTGCGATGGCAAAATTCAGAAACATGAATGTCTGCAATTTCCCGGCAGCTAATTGAAATGCATTCTGTCCCAGGTAAAAAAGGAAAAATGAGGAAAGCACCCCAATCGCTCCCAACAAAACTCCCAACCCAACGACATTGCGACAATTTTGATCATTGGGTCTTGCCGACTGATCCGTCGTCTGCTCCCGTATCATCTGAATCGCCGGGAGCTCATTTACCAAAATAAGCAGAACAAGCATAAGGGGAGTGACCGGAAAGAAACTGAATAGCAAGAAGCTAAGTGTGATGAATGACAAAATACGTGTTGTTTCAATAATTCTGTATAAAGAATAATTCCTCACGTTAATGAAAAGCTGCCGGCTTTGATCAATGGCTTTAATTATAGGCGTCAAACCGCATTTTAAAACGGAAATCATTGATACATATTTTACTGCTTCCGCAGCATTGCAGGCTGCGATACTGGAATCTGCCCTGAGAAGCGCAGGAATATCTCCTGCTTTCTTTCCGATAATTCCAACCGTGTGCTTCGTGTATTGCATAATATTGATGATGGAATATTTTATCCCGGGGGATAACTCGGAAAATGAGGTTGTTTGTTCCACCTTCTCATTCAATTCGTGCGCTGCGATTCTGTAGAATGAGTTCCCTGACAGACGATTGACTCCCATTCCCAATTTCTTTGAAATATATTTGATCAGGCTGCTGCTATCATCGGAAAGGAGCCTGATGGAAACTCCGTGGGATTTAGCTGTTTCAATTTCCTTCCTTCCTTCTTCGCGTAATAAATTAAACACCGGCAATAACCCAATCAATTGCCATTCGGTTGAATTCGTTTTAATTGCCAGCGCCAGCATACTGTATCCCATTTTTCCATATTCTTCAACGATTTGAAGGTATTTTGAAAGATAGTCATTCTTATCCGGCAACAACTGAAATATTGTCTGCGGCGCTCCTTTGGTGATTCTAATATATTCGCCTTTTTCATTGGTTCCCTCGGCTTCCGAGCGCATCAGATTCTCATTGAAGGGAAGTATATAATTTATATTATATTTTTCGCTTTCCTGCACGACCCGGGAAATGCTGTTCGTTTTCCGTAGGATTGCCTCCTCAACCGGATCGTGGTTGTCCTGGTAACATGAAAGAAGGCTATAGAGATATACCTCCGTCCGGGTGAATGCAGGCCCGGGTAGCGCTTCGCCAATAGTCAAAGTATTTTGTGTGAGGGTGCTGCTTTTGTTCGCATAGAGAATATCTATTTCGGAGAGCCTTTCCAAAGCGGAGAGTTTTTTTATGACCAGGTCCTTTTTTGCCAGACC
This sequence comes from Calditrichia bacterium, assembly GCA_037381445.1. Classification (GTDB taxonomy): domain Bacteria; phylum Calditrichota; class Calditrichia; order RBG-13-44-9; family RBG-13-44-9; genus JARRQT01. Next base: position 11,081 of record JARRQT010000124.1, on the reverse strand, counting down.
GATTGCGTTAAAGGTCAGTGCCAGGGTAGCTATGGCAGAAAGAGCCACCGGAACTGAAGCTGCCACCAACAAGGCAACAAAACGTATCGCTTCAATCATATTCATGTGCCGGAACATAGAGACCATTATAATAAGCAAGGCAAGGAATATGGCAATGACCAGCAGATAATTGCTGATTTTATTCAGAGAGATCTCAAAACGGCCCTTCCTTTCCATTTCATCCTGAAATTCGCTGATGCGCCGGTATGTGGTGCCTGTGCCGGTCGCAGTAACAATCGCTGACATGTCTCCGCTGATTACGATTGAGCCGGAGAATACTTCGTCCAGTACTTTCTTTGAAACGTACACATTGTCCCCTGAGATTTCCGATTCGTCGCACTCCAGATACTCTCCCGCAATCAGTTTTGCATCGGCGGGAACAACATCGCCAACTTTCAAATGAACGATATCTCCCGGCACTATTGCTTTTGCTTGTATGGTCGTCCACTTTCCATCCCTCATCACATCTGCATGAATTGTAAGATTGCTCTTTATCAGTCGGGCGATTGTATTAAGCTTTCTTTTCTGATAAGCGTTCAGCGCAATATTT
>JARRQT010000124.1:0-10454 GCA_037381445.1 Calditrichia bacterium | reverse complement strand
GGGCAAGAACAGAAAATACCAGAGCCATTTCAAGAATGATCGGGATAGGGCCCCATAAGTAGCTCAGCGTCCGGATGACAGGGTTCTTCTTTTTTTCAGGAATTTCATTATAACCGTATTTATGCAGGCGGGCCCGGGCTTCTTCTGAAGATAATCCATAGGCACGGGATTGGAAATCTTCAAAAAGTTGGTGAATTCTGACCCGTTCCAGGTCATATCTGCTGGTTGCCAGGCTCATTTAAATATCTCCCAATCCCGTTCCCTCATAAAGAACTTAGTTTCCCATTCAATTTTTTTAATAACCATACCGATTGTAAATTCTTATTTGCTTTGCGAATCCCGCGTTTTATTGTCGGTACCATAATCGCCATCCCAGAAGTAATTAATTGAAAAGATTTTCCAGTTTTTCTTCCATCTGGAGCAATTCCAATGCCCGGGACTCTATTTCTTCTTTCAGGATCACTTTTTTCAATCTTTTCCAGGTTAAGCTCAGGTCCAGAATCCGGTGCTGTAATAATTGATCGCTATGGGGCAAGTGCAGCAAAATTATCAGCTCCCTTCCCAGATAATCCATCCGGTAAATGCCCAGCGGGACGGACTGCTTCAGTTGTCTTTCCAGGTCCACCATCAGGTCTGTCATCTGATTGGCAGTGTAGGCAGCCCCTATGGGATCGTTCTTTTCCAGATTCAAAACCCTTAGCCGATAGAGAAGATAATCCAGCTCATCGCCCATCGAAAAAGGCAGATGTAATTTTCGCATCGAGTCATCCAGTTCGGCTTCTTTTCCGGCCAGGCTGTCAACCAGACTGCTGGCGATCTTCCATTTCTGCTGAAGATAATAATCTATCAGCCTTTCTGTTTTCTCGGATAGCGAATAGAGTTCCTCTGCCTGCCTTTCCCTGGAATTTGTCTGCGTAATTCCCGGAGCAAAACTAAATATAAATATGCCTGCAAATAGATAACTTTTAAGGCGCATCTTGCTCAATACCACCATAATTGCTTCTTATAAAAATAGTTTTTATGACTAAAAATCTTCCACCACGCTTAAGTTGTTAACTACTTTTTTGACACCCAAAATCCTGGAAAATTCCTTTTGAATTTCATTCTTATCCCATAAACCTGCGGCTTTTCCATTCAGTGTGACTGTTCCGTCGTTGACAGTGAAGGAAACTTCTTTATCGAGGGAAAACTTATTCTTCAGGAGTTCCTGAAGAATATTGGTTAAGTTTGAATCACTGACTACCTTTTGAGGAGGAAGCACTGTCAGTTCATTGTCAATTCCCTTGACGCCCTTTTGCCATGAAGCCACTGTTTCGGCCTCAAGTTTTTCCCTGAAAAAGCTTACAGTTCCTCTTAAAAAAACAATTCCATTATCCACATGAACCTTAATTCTGTCCGGTTCGATAATACTTCCATTATATTTCAGTTCTTCAGCTACATTGGTTTGTATAATATCATCCGGAACAATGGGTGTATCGACATACAGATTATCTTCAATTTCTCTGACTCCCGGCACCGTTGAAGCGATCTCGAAAATCCTCAATTTATCGTAGAGCGTTTTGACCTGACCGTTAATTGTGACCTTTCCCTCGGCATTGTTAGTGACCTGAAAATTTTGATCGTAGTATACTTGGATCTTACTTCTCACGTTTTCAGCCAAATTATTTCTGCCATTATAGGCTTCTGCTGCTTGGGGCAACCATAGAAAAACCGTTAGGGAAAATATTAAAATCCCGATGCCCAAATTCATTGCCTGTTTCATCTTGGTCCTCCTTGAATTTTTTTCTATTCCAATTATAATGGAACAAAATGAAGGAAGTATGAAGGAAGGTTAAAAAGCAGATAAATGATTTTGGTTAGGATTTATTTAGAATCGAACAAGTCCTTTGAAATTTTTTGGTCTGGAGAAGACAGATCCAAATAACGCTTCAAAGAAAACCGGCTCCATTTTTTTATATAGGTGACGCTAAGGAGCCTCAGGGTAGCAAATTCTGTGTGTAACGACAAATGATCCAATTTATGGATTGCACTCTGCTGAAAAATCTATTTCCACAATTTTTTTCCGATGGCATTTTCCAGCGCATAGCGGTTTTGTACATAATTGTACAGCGAGCGAAGGTGATTCAATTCCGCCTGGGAAAGGGATGTTTGAGCATCCAGCAAATCCAGATTTGTAACCATCCCGATTTCAAAGCGGGTTTTCGCCATGGAAAGCGCCTCCCTGGCTTGCGCAAGCTGCACTTGAGAGGTTTTCAGTTTCTCTTCACTCGCCTTCACATTGGCAACTTCCTGTTGCACTTCGGAGACAATCCGGCGCTGAACATCCTGAATATGTGCCCTGGCAGCCTCAAGGTTGGCTCTCGCTTCCTGGGTTTGGTAACGGGTACGAAATCCATTAAAAACAGGAACCTGCAGCTGAACACCGGCAACCCAATTAAATTTAATGGTATTCAGGTTGGGTATGAATCCGTTTTTGAGTCCGGCCAGCAGATGGAGATCAAGATCGGGCCGGTCGCCGATAGAAGCAAGCCGTTGCCTTATCTCGGCGGAAGTGATTGCGTCCTTTGCCAACTGGTATTCCGGGCGCAAATTTAATGCTGTTGAAACAAGAGAATCTGTGTTGAGCTCAATGGGTGTCCTGGCGAATTGGCCGCTCAGCTTTATTTCTTTTTGCATGGGGATTCCCGTCAACTGATGCAGCAGAATATTCTGCCGATTCAGCGCATTTTGCACATCCACTTTTCGGTTTTCCGCATCGGCTACCCGGACTTTGGTAGTCAGGACTTCAAACTCCGTGGCACTTCCGGTTTCTGCCATTTTACGGGTCACTTCAATATGTGCATTCAGGGCACTTATCTCTTCATCCAGGACTGACTGATTTTGCTGAAGAAATAATATTGCATAGAAAACCTGTATGGTGCGGAAGGTAAGGTTCGATTTCACCAGTCCCAGATTGTCAGAAGCGGATTCAATGCCGGATTTGGCCAGTTCCACGGCTGTGGACCGCTTGCCGAAATCGTAAACTCTTTGGTTTGCCCCCACATGAAAGTCGTAATTGTTCGCAGGAAACAAGGAAAAAGATTCGCCTAAAAAATTAAGCTTGGGAGTGGGGCCGATGCGGGAATAGCTTGCTTCGCCGGTTACTCCGGGATAATAGCTGCTGCGGCTCACCTCCACATTTGCCCGGGAAGCATTGATGCCCTCGGTCGCCTGGCGGATCAGAGGATGGTTTTCCACGGTCAGTTGAATCGCCTGATCCACAGTGAGCGTGTCAGCAGTGTGCGACTGGGAAAATAAATTTCCGGCTACCATCAATAAAAGTATGCATGATATGTAAAACAGATTCCTTCTCATCATAAACCTCTGCTGGATACGTTGTTTGGGATTAATCAATGAATGTCCTGTGTTCCTCTTTCAATTTTTTTCGGCTCCGTAGAAACAAGACCGGCAGCATGCTGAAAAGCAATACAAAGGCTGCTACCAGAAAAACATCATCTACCGCACGGATAAATGCCTGGTTCTGAATATACATTGCGATGAGGGCCTGGCCTTTGGCTGCCGCCTGTCCAAACGTTCCGCCGGTGGCCTGCTGGGCGAAATGTTGCAGCTTAAACATAACTTGTTTAAAAGCTTCGGAATACTGATTAATCTGCTCTCCGTAAATTGCGGAATGAAAGATGGTGCGCTGGGTCAGCAATGTTCCGAAAATTGCCACACCAAAACTGCCCCCGATCTGACGGATAACATTGATAAGACCCGACGCCTGCGCCATTTTTTCATTGGATATTTCCGCAATGGCGATGGTGGTAAGGGGAGAAAAAATCAGACCCATTGCCACTCCGCGGATGTATAGCGGCAACATAATTTGCGAGTGGGGCGAGAGAGAAGACAGAAAACTGAACTGATAAAGCGTCAGCGCCAGCAAGCCTAGCCCGATAAATGCAGGGAATTTGGCGTTGAATTTATCGGAGAGAAAACCTGCGATGGGCGAAGTTATTCCCAGTATGATTCCCACAGGCAGAAAAACCAGTCCGGCCTGAAGCGGTGTATATCCCAATGAGTTCTGCAAATAAATGGGCAGCAGAAAATTGCTTCCAAACATACCCAGGCCGAAAATAAAAAGCACCAGGTTGCTGATGCTGAAGTTAAAGCTCTTAAACAGATGCAATTCTATCAACGGGTGTTCCACGGTAAATTCGGTAATAAGAAAGACGACCAGTCCGATAACAGAAAGAGCAAAATTTGTCAAAATAAAGGTAGAAGTCCAGCCGCCAGTATTCCATGCGGAGTTTCCATTGGACAAAGCCAGCAAAAGGGCCGTCAGAAAAGTGGAGAGGGACAAAAAACCGACGATATCGAATGACCGCACATCTTCCGATTTGTATTCCCGCAAAATTATGGTCGATGCCAGCATTCCCATGATGCCGATCGGCACATTCACATCAAAAATGGTATGCCAGGAATAATTATCGATAAGATAACCCCCGATTGTTGGTCCGAGGGAAACGGAGGCGGATGCGGATATGGCCCAGAACCCCAGCGCAATCCCTCTTTTTTCGGGAGGGAATTCGCGGGTGATGATCGCCATGCCTACCGGCATCAGCAAACCCGCTCCGGCGCCCTGGATCACCCGAAATGCAATCAGGATATTAAAATCCCATGCGAGACTGGATAACAACGATCCCAGGGTAAAGAGAAACAGCGCAAAAATGAACACTTTTTTATATCCAATGTGGTCCGCGAACCAGCCGGAGGAAGGAAGCATCACCCCAAAAATAAGCAGATAGGCGGTGAGGATCCATTCCACCGTATCAACGGGAACCCCAAAGGTGGCCATCAGCTTGGGAAGCGCGACGTTGACAACGGTTGCATCCAGAACGGCCATGAAGGTGCCAACCATGACCGAGGCCAGAACGAACCAGCGGTAGGCTTCATTCTGAGGATTTAGCTGGGGGACCTGCCTGACAATCTGGTCCCGAAAATGAAAGAGACGCTCAAATTTCATTTTGATTCGCCCTTGACCCGGACCTTGACCACTACCGACATCCCAGGCAGCAGATGAACGATATCTTCGTGTTTATCATCCTGGTGAATTGAGATCTTGAAGGGAACCCTTTGAGAGACTTTCGTGTAATTTCCTGATGCATTGTTGGGTGGAATAAGCGAGAACTGGGACGCAGCCGCGGCGCCCACTTCAAACACACTTCCGGAAAAATTGATTCCGGGATAAGCATCAACAGAGATTTCCACAGGATCATTCATATGAATCGAATTGATTTTACCCTCCTCAAAATTGGCGGTGATCCAGATATCACTCAGATTGTAGATGGTAAAAATGGGTTGCGCAGGCTGTACCACATCTCCGGGCAGTACCCACCGCCTGGCCACTACGCCGGATATGGGGGAATATATCCTGGTATCTAGCAGCTGGGTTTTGATAACGTCGAGCTGGGCTTTTGCCGTGCTGATCTGGGCGAGGGCCATATCGTGCTGGACCTTTGCCCGATCCAATGCCTGCTTTGCATGATCGTACTGTTCCTGGGGGATTATCTTTTTCTGGAACTGCACCGCCGCCCGGTTAAAATCTTCCTGCGCCAGCTTCTGATTGACTTGGGCAAGGGCCGCGCTCTGTTTCGCGTATTCCACATTTGCCCGGGCCTGCACTTTTCGGGCATGCAAATCCGTGCTGTCCAGTTGCACGAGGAACTGGTTCATGCTTACTGTGTCTCCTTCATTCACAGTCAGATTAGTAATTCGTCCCAGTATTTTGGCGCTGATTGCCACGCTGTTTCCCTCAATGTGAGCATCATCGGTAGAAACATAACCGCGCAAATAGGTATCCCAGTACCAAAAACCGGCGGCTATGATGAGCAGAAATACAAAGAAGGGGATGATGAATATTTTTTTGCGGTACCACTTTACCTTCTGCGTTTTCCTTCCGGTCTCGGGATTATCCGATTTAGCGGTGTTTGCCGAATTTGGATTTTCCATAAATAACTTATCCTTTTCATTCAGTATAGAAATTTCTTTTGCTATTTAGAAAGGAGCGCTCGGCTCACATTCATGATTAAGAAAAAAGATTATGATAATACAATACCGCCATCTAAAGCAAGCAAATATTATCAAATTAAATGAAGATTTAATGAAATAAGATGCGGGAAAGAAGGAGCATAAATCACCATTGCCTGAAAATAAAAACCGGCCAGCAGAAGCGGCTGGCCGGTTTTGCTCTCCGCGAGGATTATTTTTGACCCGATTTGCCTCATTTGGTATTCAGGATTGCCTTAAAAATTCACACCAAAAGGTTTTTCCTTTCAAATCAGTGCTTGCCGTTACCATTGGCACGGTTTGTAAAACCATCTTTCCACATGGGATCCAGAAGCTGACTTAATCTGTTATCGTACTCTACCATTCTCTCTTTATATTTCGGATCGGTAATGGCTTTGGCGGCATCACTGTCCATCGGTTCGGCGTTGAAACGGTTGATGGTTTTGTGCGCAAACTTATAGTGATCGCGGATTGGGCATGGCATGAAAAGATTCTTCACCTTTGCCCCGTTGTTTCTGCTTGTATACGCATCCTGCCAGGAGCGGATTGCCTTGAAGTAACCGGTGGTCAGCACGGAAGTCAAATTCTCCCCCTTCTTGTAGATTTCTTTTATGTTCCCCACCCGGTAGGGGAAGAAAACACAGGGTGCAATGTTGCCATCCCAGTCAACATAGAAATATCCTCCCGAACGTCCGGCTGCAATACACCCCACTGACATGGGGCCACCATTCCAGAAATCGATCAGAAAGAGGTTCTTTTTATATATTAGATCCAGTTCCTGCTGAAGCATCCATTTGCGCTGTTCGGGCGTTACCATCATATCGACAGTATAACTTCTGCCGATGGGCATATACTGGAATATCCAGCCGTAAATTGCCCCCTTTTCATTAAAATAATAATCCATGAATTCGTCGGATAATACCACCTCGGCGTTTTCTTTTGTAGCTGTCACTGAAACGCCGAAGGGCACGCCTTCTGCACGCAGGTTATTCATAGCTTCCTGGATTTTGGCATATACGCCCTTTCCGCGGCGGGCATCGGTTTCTTTTTCCCATCCTTCAACGGATATGGCCGGCGTAACATTGCCGACTTCCGCCAGCCTTTTTGCCATATCGCGATCGATTAATGTCGAATTCGTATACATCATAAAGTAATTGTCGTTGTTTTCCCGAAAAATATCAAACAAATCTTTGCCTTCGCTCTGATACATCAGTGGCTCGCCTCCGGAAATGACTGTGAAGTGGGAGCCCCAGAGATCCTTTTTTTCTTTTATCATGCGGTCAAATACGTTATAGGGAAGGGTATTGTCGTTTTTCTTGGAGCTGGCAGCATAGCATCCCTTGCAGGCCAGATTGCACTTTTTGGTGGGACTGATTGTCAAAAAAGAAGGCGGATTGAAACCGTACTGTTCCCTGAAGGGACGCTGGCGCTCATACTCGCCCGTTATGACCTTCCCAATAAAATTCTTGACGACGCCTCGCCGGACTTCGGCCGAAATCCTTCCGTCAGATAAGGCCTTGTTCACGGTATGCAATAAATTCGTTAGTGCAAGGTATCGCATCTCCTGAACTTTAAAGGGCAGATTATCCTCATTTTCTACCACAAAAAAATCATAGAGCTGATTAGAGCCTTTCTTTAATGCCCAATTCCGTATTGCTTTGGATCTAACCGCCACATCCAGAACTTCCGTGGACATCATCTGCCACATGTTACTGAACTTAAATAAATCGTTCATTTCTGCCTCCCGATATTATGATTTATGATTTGCGATTATTTAATTGGTGAATGACTGAAAAACCTGAATAGGCTGTATGTACAATTTCTTTAAACTCTTTGGGATCGAAGATGAATTTCTTGATAACCCCTGGGATATTGGATAGTCGCATATAAAATCGGATATAGGCTTGCCGAAAAAGTTTATGCAGTTCACGAACCGACAGATTGGGATTTTTAAATACAATATGGGCACCGTCATAAAGATCCCAGTTCCGGGTTATCAATTGTTTAAATTCTTCCATTTGCTGAAATAAGCGCGATCCCGGGTATGGTGTCAGAAGGGAGAACTGGCAGGTGTCCGGGTTCAATTTTTTGGCAAATTTTATGGTCTCTTTTATCATTTTCCTGGTTTCATGGAGCTCGCCCAGAATAAAACTTCCGAAAATTCTGATATTATTATCTTTTAGAATGCGAACAGCTTTTTCCTGCATTTCCAGTGTGGTCTTTTTCTGGAAATAATCCAGTGTATCCTGATTACCGCTTTCCAGCCCCAAAAAGACACTCCGGTTTCCGGCCTCAGCCATTTTCCGGACCATGTCGGGGTGTTTTACCACGGAATCTACCCGGGAGAAACACCACCATTTTATATCCCATTTTCTCGCAAGCACTTCGTTACAGAAATCCATGGTCCGGCGGTAACTGAGTGTAAAATTATCATCTATAAAAATGAAGGAATGGTATCCCTGCTGAATAAGTTGATCCAGTTCGGAAAATACCGAATCCAGAGATCTCCGTCGCCACTTCAGCCCCGCAAAACGGCTGGAGGCGCAGAAATAACAATCGAACGGGCAGCCGCGGCTGGTGAGCACGGTTGCCATTTTGCGATCATCAAAAATCGATAAATAGCGGTCCTCTGCAAAGATGTTTCGGGTTGGAAAGGGAAGCTCATCCAGATCCTGAATCAGACTGGCCGACGGATTTCGTTTAATTTCGCCATTGGGTTTATAGGTTAAGCCCCTGATATTGCCGAGTTCACCGCCGCGCTGCATTTTTTCGATCAATTCCAACATGGGATATTCGCCCTCTCCCCGGATTACGAAATCGGCGGCTCCCTTGTTGATGGCTTCATCATCCAGAAAAGTTGCATGGTATCCGCCAAAAACCACCGGAACACCCTTTGCCCTGATCTGCCGTCCTAATTCAATGGCGGCATTGAAACGAGGCGTATCGCTTGAGATTCCCACGACATCGTATTTGCTGAAATCGACGGTATTCGTTTTTTCCGGTTCTGCCTGGAAATCAATGACCGAAACAGTGTGTCCATTTTTCTCCAGAACCGAGGCCAGATATCCAATACCCAGCGGCATCAGATTCAATCCCACTTTGCCGTAGTAGTTTTTCGCCGGGGGAATTAAAAACAGTACCTCCATTAAAACCTCCTTCCACACGTCATATTCCTGCATTCCCTCCAATACAGGAATTGTCCAAGCGTTACTTTAATCCGCCGCAGCAGGTCCGACCGCGATAACCCAGCCATCTTTTACGGAAGTGACCGAATATCTGAGTTGGCCGGGAATGATTTCAACGCCGGTCGAAATGATGCTGTAATCACCCTGTTTGCTTATCTGGTAGAATTTGCTTTGATCAGTAATAGTTCCATCCGTGACCGTTAACGGCATTGGTTGTGCGAGTTCCATAATATATTTGCCGGTCTTCAGGTCAGTAATACGAAAAGCAAATGCCAGTATGGGCAATTCTCCGGTGGGGGCTTTGGGTTTGAAATTATCGGGTTTGCCTGACAGTATTTCGAATCTCACTGAATCAGAAAAAGCGCCTGGTGGAATTGCCACCATAAATGGATCCATTCTCAGCGTATCTGCCTGACCCGGCCCCAGCTCGACACTTTCCACAACGGTGGGGAATCCTCGTTCCGCCAGATTGGGAACATAGCCTTTTTTACAGTTGAATAATAGAAATGCAACAATGAGGAATGAAAAGATGACGAAATTTTTTAACTGCATTGAATTTTCCCTCCTTATTAAATCTCTCTGCGTATTCGATCCTTCACGCGCAGCGGAACTTCATTTCAAATATTTGATCTATGATTAAAGTCAGTAAACCAACCTGACATATTATAAGCGGCAAAAAAGGCAAAATTCGATACAGATAAAAGGTTAAAACTTTTATAACTAAATTAAATTCAACATTATTCTAAAATCCTTTTATGAAGTTTTGATGAAAGTTTTTACTGAAGTTATTAAAAAAAGTTCGTTATAGATAGTACAATGCATGAGCATATGCTTTCCTGTGTATGTAAATAAATAAAATTAGAATAACACTCAAAATATTTCCAGATTTGTTAATTAATCGTTTTTTATGATCGTAACTAAAATATGCTCAAATGAATATATTTTTTGGGATTTTTCTTAATGTCTTCTGTCAGTGCATGAAGCGATGTTGTAACCTTCAGCATCTGATCGTACAAATCCTTATTATTTATTAATTCGCCGGCGGTTCCCCGGTCCGTTTCCAGTTTTTTTAATAACAGATCGGTCTTTTCAGACACAGCCAGCAGTTTTGCGTAAAAGGACGTATCGGAGACAAGTTTTCCCAGCGTTCCTTCGCCTCTCTGAATTTTAGCGCTGATTTCATTCAAATTGGAAAAGGTGTTGTTAAAATTATGAAACATG
>JARRQT010000123.1:10038-18331 GCA_037381445.1 Calditrichia bacterium | reverse complement strand
AAATATTCTTCAATTAGATAAGAATCATTCATCAAAAATTTAAGATACGAAAACAGCTAAAACCGGGTCATTTCCCGGAATTTCTCAACCCTGCTGTCAATGTCTTCTCTGCTGATTTCCTTCAGGCGGTCCAAGCTGAAGGATTCCACGTTAAAGGAGGCAACTGTGCTGCCGTAAATCACCGCCCGGCGGTATTCCGGATCGGTAAGCCGGGGGCAACTGGCCAGGTATCCCACGAATCCGCCTGCAAAGGAATCTCCGGCACCGGTGGGATCCACTACCTCTTCCACCGGATAGGCGGGTGCAAAAAAGAAATCGGTTTGGGATATCATCACCGCGCCGTGTTCACCTTTCTTGATCACCAGCACTCTGGGACCCTGTTTGAGCAGTTCACGGGCCGCTTTCAATATGCTGTGGATACCGGTCAGTTCCTGCAGCTCCTCATCGTTCAGAATCATGACATCCACCCGGCGGATTACTTCCTGCAGCGATTCCCGCTTCCCGCTGATCCAGAAATTCATGGTATCCAGTATGGTAAGGGCAGGGGAGGAGACGCTTTCCAATACCTGTAACTGAAGATCAGGATCGATATTGGCCAAAAAGACGAACTGGCTGCCTTTATAGTTTGCGGGAATTTCCGGCCGGAAGGTTTCGAACACATTCAAGTATGTATAAAGGGTGTCCCGCTGATTCATATTCGTGTGATACTTGCCGCCCCAGCGGAACGTCTGGCCGCTCTGGGTTTTCAATCCGCTCAGATCCACATTTCTGCGGGACAGGAAATCCAGATGGGAATAGTCAAAATCCTCACCCACGACTCCCACCACATTGACCGGCGAAAAGAAACTGGCCGCAGCGCTAAAATAGAGGGCTGATCCGCCCAACGCCTCATCTGCTTTCCCTGCGGGCGTTTCCACGCTGTCCAGCGCGATTGAACCCACTACCAAAATTGCCATACCAAAGTCTCCTTCTTATGTATCCCCGTTCTTGTATAAAGCGAAAGGGAATTATTTTGATTTTTAAAATTGAATGTCACTAAAATGGGGTTCCCATCAAAGAACCCCATTTTGCTTGAATGTATTTTGACGCAAAGCTTTGTATTTTGATTCCAGTCAACAGCTCTGTACTACATTCTTTCGGGAGCGGAAACCCCCAATATCTTAAATCCGTTGGCCAGAACAGTTTTGGCTGCCATGCACAATGACAAACGCGCCAGGGAAAGCTCCCGGTCTTCGGTCAGCACCCAGCACTCCGTGTAAAATTTGTGGAACGCGGTTGAGGTGTCCGACAAGTACTGGGTTAGTTGATGGGGCAGAAATTCCGCTGCGCATCTCTCCACTACTTTGGGAAAATCCATCAGGATTTTTATCAACTGCAGTTCGCTGGGATGTTCCAGTCTCCCCAGGTAAGCCGCTTTTTTAAATTTCAACCCCTTTTCTTCGGCGTTCCGCAGAATGCTGCAGATCCGCGCATGGGCATACTGGTTATAATATACCGGATTTTCATCGGACTGGGTCTTGGCCAGGGTGAGGTCAAAATTCAGGTGGCTGTCCATGCTGCGCATCAGAAAGAACCAGCGCGTGACATCCGGTCCTGCCTCATCGACTAATTCATCGAGGGTCACAAAGTTCGCTTTTCGGGTGGACATCTTGACCTTTTCACTGCCTTCATAAAGGGTGACGAACTGATGAATCAGCACTTTCACGCGGCCGGCATCATAACCCAGCGCCCGCAAACCGGCCAGCACATCGGGATAGGTGGCGATGTGGTCGGCACCGAAAATATCCACAATCGTGTCAAATCCGCGTTCGAATTTGGTGCGGTGATAGGCGATATCGGGAAGCCGGTAGGTGGGCTCGCCGCTGCTCTTGACAATCACACGGTCTTCCTCCAGTCCCAGGGAAGATGTTCGGAACCACAGGGCGCCGTCTTTTTCGTAGGCCAAATCCTTTTCCCGGAACAGCCGGATAACGCGGTCGATGTCGCCGTTGTCATAAAGATCTTTCTCATTGAAAAAGACATCAAACACAATGCCCAAACGGGACAGCGTTTTTTTGATGTCCTCAAATATTACCTGCTCGGCAGTATCCTTGAAAATTGCAGACTCGGCGTTGTCCCTTAATGAGTCGCCATATTTATCATAAATTGTGCGGGCAATATCCTGAATGTATTCGCCCTGATAGTGGTCATCGGGGAAATCGATTTTTTCTCCCAGCAGCTGCAGGTAGCGCAGCCGCACCGATTCGCCCAGCACCCGCATCTGCCGCCCGGCGTTGTTGAAGTAGTATTCGCGGCTGAGCTGATAGCCGGACCATTCCAGGAAGTTGGCGATGGTGTCTCCCAGCACTGCCTGCCGGCCGTGGCCGATGGTCAGCGGACCGGTGGGATTGGCGCTGACGAATTCCACCTGCGCTTTCTTGCCGGCGCCCGACTGGTTTTGTCCGAAATTTTCGCTTTCTTCCAGAATTCCCGATACGATTTGCTGTAAAAATCCACGGGTGTAGAAAAAATTGATAAATCCCGGACCGGCGATTTCCACCTTTTCAATGAGTTTATTATCCAATTGTAAATTGTCGATAATGGTTTGCGCCAACTGGCGGGGATTGCTTTTCTGACTTCCGGCCAGCTGCATGGCAACGTTGGTGCTGATGTCGCCGTGTGCTTCCTGTTTGGGGGTCTCGAGGACAAATTCTGTCAGCGGGTAAGATAGCCGATCGCATGACGCTTCAATTTCACTCTTCAAGTAAGATTCGATCTGGAACATCTTCCTCCACTTCAATTTTTCGTGCATCGCCCCATAATTTCTCCAGTGCGTAAAATTCACGGGTCCGGGGCCTGAATATGTGAATGACAACCTCTATATAATCCAGCAGAACCCAATTCAGTTTTTCGTAACCTTCCCTGTGCCAGGCCGATTCGCCCTCTGTTTCAAGCGATTCTTCTATGAAGTCGCTGATCGCCTTCACATGGGTGTCCGATTCTCCGCTCACCACGATAAAATAATCGGTCATGTCTGTCAGCTTGCGGACATCCAGAATGACAATATGATCTCCTTTTTTCTCCCAGGCCAGTCTGGCTGCTTTTTCTGCTAATTGGGTAGAAGTCAATGTTTCTCCTTATTTTATTTGATGAATGGTTTTAACTTTTTGTAATCTTTGCCCACAATAACAGATGCCTTCAACTGCTTGCTTTTGTCGATTTTGGTCCGGACCCGGCTTTTATCGATGCCCATAATCTCCGCAATGCGAAGGGCCGGTTTTTGATCACCGGTCCAGTCAATAACCATCGACTGCTTCTGATCAAAATTGATGTAATTTCCCATATACACCACATCCAGATCGTGCTGGCGCAGGTACTGAGTCGTCTTCATGGCCACGCCTGCCGCCCCGCACCCGTTCAGCACATCAATCTGGGTTTTCTGTTCCATGGGCTGAGTCGCCGGCTGTTCCTTTTCGGAAGAATCGGGCGCTGCCGCTGCGGTTTCATTTTCCTGCTCGGGAGGCTGAATGATTTCCGGCTGATTTGACGCTGCCACCTGTTGCTGCGGCGCAGCAGGATTTGAAAAGAGATCGGAAAAACTGACCGAATCGGCGAGATAATAAATAATAATCAACCCAGCTGTCAGGACCAGCAGATAGGTGACAGCCGTTGGCAGTTTTGACTTTGATCTGTGTTGTGGGTTACCGGAAGGTAATTTATCTTTATCTTTGTTTCTATTCTGAATTATCTGACGGATTCTTTTATCCGATAAATCTCTCCGCGTTCTCCTTACCAAATGCAACTATCTCCTTTATCGATTACCAGCCATACCAGTCATTACGAAATCCCGGCCGATAGTAGTTGGGCTGCACATCCACACCGATATGAATCATGCTGTTCTCCGTGGGACGGTAAAACAGTTCCGCGCCGCCGAAAAACTGGGTGTTATTCAACGCGGGATTCTGAAATGAGTTATAGGGAGAATTCGCAATTCCCAGATTCAGCCGCAACCACAACGGATTGCTTATCTGGTAATCGATGGTGTTCATGTATGAATTGACCATCATACCCCGGCCGCTGCCCAGGGTCATGTAGCTCATGGAAAAGCTGTGATGCATACTGAACTTCTCAGGATTGATAAACCCGAAGATCAATCCATTACTAGGCTTTGCAATAACCTGTGAAAGCGGGGGAAGTTTGGATTGCGATTTAAACTGTGCAAAGCTTATGGTGCTGAAGAACAAAATTAACGCGAGCGTTACTGCCTTTTTCATTTCGATCTCCTTTTTCAATCCTTCTTTGTAAATTTACAGAGAAGGAATCGATTTGTTCCGGATAAAATTTAACCAATATTTCTCTAAAAATAAAGGTGAATTTTGGGTTTTGTCCCAACGCATACCGCATCGTCCATGCGGAGTAATTTAACGATGATTGTGCACTACACTACAATTTTGCCCAAAACTCCATATTTTTGTCATCTATTTTAAAAAATATTTCATTTTTTAAATAAAGTATTTTATCTTCACTATGTTTTATTACGGGAAGAGTCAGCATATATTGAAAGATTCTGAAAACAGAACGATAGAACTGGAGAGAAACAGTAACAGGAGGAAATTATGGCTGGTGAAGGTATGGTGAAGAATGTCACCACCACACGGATAGATAAAGTAACCAACTGGGCGCGCAAGAATTCCCTGTGGCCAATGCCTTTCGGTACTGCCTGTTGCGCAATTGAATTTATGGCCAGTCTGGCGTCCCGCTACGACATGGCCCGTTTTGGCGCGGAAGCGATCCGGTTTACTCCCCGGCAGAGCGACCTCATGATTGTGGCCGGCCGCGTATCCATCAAGGAAATGCCGATCCTGAAACGCATCTGGGACCAGATGCCGGAGCCCAAATGGTGTATCGCCATGGGCGCCTGCTGTTCCAGCGGCGGCGTGTTCGATACCTACACCCTCATCCAGGGCATTGACCGGTTCATTCCGGTGGATGTCTATATTCCCGGCTGCCCGCCCCGCCCGGAGGCCGTCATTGACGCTCTTCTGAAAATTCAGAAACTTGTGGAGAATGATTCCTGGAAGAACTACAAACAGGAGGCGCTGGAAAAACGCCGCAAAGATCAGATTTATAAGGGCACCATGTTTCCCTGGGAATCACGATAATGTGAATTCTGCTCAGCAATATATTTTTTGATGAATGCCCCGCGAACCGTTTTGCGGGGTTTCTTATTTTAACTGCTGAGTTATTTCACCCCGCGAAATTAGCCGCTTCCGGGACCGATATCCGAGAGCGCCGGACCCGGGTCTGTATCTTCAGCTATAAATCATCAGTACCGCGGATTCGCAGGCCGAACAAATCCGCCCCGGAATGAGTATTCATATGAAAAATGACGGGCCCGGAAATTTCTGTCCCCAGCCTGCCTGTTGGGCTTTTGCACAGGAATAATAAATGTGATCTGAAACTATTTTGGGAAGATATCTCATGGAAATAAAATTGTATACCAGCGGAATTGAGCAGTGCAGGGCCGCCCTGCTGGCGGTTCCGGTTTTTGAGGATAGCCGGAATATTCCCGGGAAATTAGAGTTCCTGGCTGCCTCAGTCATATCCTCCGTCACAGATATTTTCCGAAAATCCGGTTTTGAAGCCAAATTCAATCAGAAGATACTGCTGCATACACAGAACGATTCTTTTCCGCTGGTTGCCTGTCTGGGCGCCGGCAAAGTGAATGAATGGGACCTGGAGAAATCCCGCCAGTGGTGGGGCAATGCGGCGGGCGCCGTCAAATCCATCAAGGCGGACAATCTGGCCATTTACTGGGACAGTACCCTGCCCGCGCCCGGAGATTCCATATATTATATGAGTGAAATGGTTGCGGCTCTGATCACGGCGGATTACCGTGTGAGCGATTTTATGACAGAAAAGGATGATCTGCCGGCCTCCCTTCGCACTGTCTTCATTTTGTATCCCGGCGGCGGGGAAGATCTGGACAGTCGGATTGTGGCCGGGGAAAGGCTGGGGAACAGCGTCAATCTGGCGCGCCGCCTCGCTGAGACTCCTTCCAATCTCATGACACCCGCCAGGTTCGCCGATGAGGTAAAATCTCTATCGGAGCGGTATGGATGGCATCCAGAGATATTGGAAAAACATGAACTGGAAGAAAATAATTTCGGAGCTCTGCTGGCGGTGGCCCGGGGCAGCGAAAATCCGCCGGTTCTCGCTATTGCCCGCTATCAGCATCCCGAAGCCCGGAAAACGCTGGCGCTGGTGGGAAAAGGGGTGACCTTCGACAGCGGCGGAATATCCATCAAACCCTCCCGCAGCATGGAAGAGATGAAATACGATATGTGCGGCGCGGCGGCAGTCCTGGGTGCCCTGCAGGCGATTTCCCTCACCGGGCTGCCCGTCAATGCGGTGGCGGCAATGCCTTTGGTGGAAAATATGCCATCCGGCAAGGCCGTTCGTCCGGGAGATGTGGTAAAAAGCTTTTCCGGGAAGACCATCGAAATTATTAACACCGACGCGGAAGGCCGCCTGATACTGGCCGATACGTTAAGTTATGTGGAGAAAAATTACAAACCGGATTACATCATTGATATTGCGACGCTGACCGGTGCGGTGGTGGTGACTCTGGGAAATCTTGCCGCCGCCGTATTTTCCGGCGATCCGAATTTGCTGGAAACCCTGAAGGAAGCATCCGGCCTCTCGGGGGAGAAAATATGGGAACTGCCGCTGTGGGATGAGTACCGGGAGTCCCTGAAGAGCAAAATCGCCGACATCCGAAATGTCAGTGCCAAACCGGGTGCCGGTTCGATAACGGCGGCCATGTTTCTCAAATCATTTGTGGAAGCAACCGCCTGGGCCCATCTGGATATCGCAGGAACGGCCTATGGGATGCCGGAAAAATCCTATCGTCCGGAAGGCGCTACCGGATTCGGGGTTCGTCTGCTGTGGTATCTGGCAGATCTTTTGTCAGCCGCCTGATTATGAGCGGTGCCTATTTATGTTTCCGGAGCGGCAATTCGCCGGAGCCCGGGAACCCGACAGCCGGTGAATTGCGGAAAAAAGGAGATCTGCAGGGATGAATTGTGATTTTGCCTGGGACAGCTCCTTATGGGACTGTAAAAAATAATCGGTTTCTTAATTGCCGCCTTTTCATTAAATTGAGTTCCAAAAGAGAAATTCTAACACCGGGGAGCTTCATATGTATTTGAAGATAAGTTCATGTTTTCCCTGGCATTGAAAAGATTTGAATTTGCAGACAGGCCTGTTTTGCCATGTATAAGATGATTGACATTCATAATCATATCATTCCCAAATTTGATGACGGGCCAAAGTCATTTGACGAATCGCTGGATCTGCTGCGCATGGCGCAGGAGCAGGGGATCAGTACCGTCTTTGCGACATCGCACTTCAATGAGTATATTCCGAAAGAGCTGGAAGCGGAGTACTTCAGTAAACTGGCGCAATTGAAGGAAATGGCATATGCTCGGAACATCCCGGTCGATATCCATTCCGGCTCCGAGATTTTTTATCATCATTATGTACAGGATACGGTCAAAAACAGCAGGGTCACTACGCTGGGAGGTTGGGGCCAGTATGTCCTGATTGAATTCCCCATGTTTCAGATGCCGGAAGGCGTGGAAGAGGTCCTGTTCCGGCTCTCTGCCGAAAATTTCATTCCGGTTGTGGCCCATCCCGAGCGCTACAGTGCAGTTATCGAGCGCTGGGAGCGGACCGTTAATTTTATCAAATACGGCGCCCTGCTGCAGGTGAACGGCGGAAGCATTCTGGGCATATTCGGAAAAGAGATCCAGAAGGTAAGCATGACGCTGCTCGAACAAAATCTGGTTCACTTTATCGCTTCCGATGCCCATTCCCCCAACGGAAGGAAGTTTGTCATGGGCGAAGTTCGGGAATTTTTAAAAGAGAAAATACCGCCGGGGTATTTAAAAGAATTGCTCTCTGAAAATCAGCAGAAAGTCATCGACAAAACTCCGCTTGAAAACGCATCAGTTCCCGAAAAAAATGGGCGCACCGGTTTCTTCTCACGCCTGAAAAAAAGTATTAAGCAAACATTCTGACCATCTGATAATTTTTGCTTCATTCACCAAGGAGGTTTCAATGGATGTCACTGTTCCTACCCGAGAAATTTACTGGAATATTTCCGGCATTGTGTGGATGTATGTCTCATTTGTCGTCATGGTAGCAATTTTTGCCTGGGGATTTTCCAGGCACTACAAACTGTGGAGACTCGGCAAAGCTGATAAACGATCGGACCGGGTTCCCCATAGACTGGGCCTTTTCTTCAAATATG
>JARRQT010000123.1:0-10017 GCA_037381445.1 Calditrichia bacterium | reverse complement strand
ACCCCGGACTCATGCATCTGCTGCTTTACACCGGTTTTATTATATTGACCATCGGAACCATTCTCATTTTTATTCAGACGGATATTACCCATCCTTTCTTTTCATGGCAGTTTTTGAAAGCCGGGTTCTACCTGTTCTATTCATTTATATTGGATGTTTTCGGCATCCTGGTGATAATCGGGATTCTGATGGCGGCGGTGCGCCGTGTTTTTTTCAGGAAGCCGAACCTCAAGACCCGCCGGGATGACGCGGTAATTCTCACAACCTTCTTTTTTATTCTGCTCACCGGGTTCGTCATTGAAGGATTGCGTATCGGTGTGACCCAGCCGGAATGGGCGGCTTGGTCGCCCATTGGATTCTGGTTCTCAAACTTTTTTGCGGGTGCGGGCTGGTCCGCTGCCGCCATGCGGGAAACGCACCACCTTTTGTGGTGGTTCCATCTGGGGCTGGCGTTCTTTTTCCTGGGCTATTTTGCCTACTCCAAACTGCTGCATATCGTTACTGCCCCGGCGAATATATTTTTTCAGTCCCTGCAGGCCAAAGGCACGCTGGGCAAGATGGAGCTGGAAGAAGTGGAAAATTTCGGCGCCTCGCAGATTAATCATTTTTCATGGAAAGAACTGATGGACCTGGATGCCTGTACTGAATGCGGCCGCTGTTCGGATGCCTGCCCGGCCACCAACACGCAGAAGCCGCTCTCTCCCATGAAAGTGATCCTGGACTTGCGGGATTACATGCGTACCAATGGACCGGCAATGCTGGCCGCCAATGGCAAGGACGGAGAAAATCCGGAAATGCCGTTAATGGTCGGCAAGGCGGTTTTGGATGAGGAACTGTGGGGATGTACCACCTGCCGGGCCTGTCAGCAGGCCTGCCCGGTTTATATCGAACACATTCCCAAGATTGTGGAGATGCGCCGGCATCTGGTTCTGGAAGAAAGCCGCTTCCCATCGGAAGTCACAACCACATTCAAGAATATGGAAACCAACGGCAATCCGTGGGGGATTTCAGCGGAAGACCGCGAGAAGTGGACCAGCGGTCTGGATGTTCCAAAAATGCGGGAAGTCGGGGACGAGGTGGATTATCTCTTTTGGGTGGGATGCGCCGGCGCTTACGATATGCGCACCCAGAAAGTGGCGCAAGCAATGGTCAAAATTTTGAATGCCGCCGGGGTGAAATATGCGATTCTGGGGCAGGAGGAAACCTGCACCGGAGATGCCGCCAGGCGGATCGGGAACGAGTATCTTTTCCAGATTCTAGCGGAACAGAATGTGGAGACCATCAATCGCTATAAATTTAAGAAGATTCTTACCATCTGTCCGCACTGCTTTAATACGCTGTCCAATGAATATCCCCAGTTCGGCGGAAATTACGAAGTAATGCATCATTCCCAACTGCTGGATGAACTGCTGCAGTCCGGCCACATCAAGCTGCAAAACAGCCTGGATCAGACGGTTGCTTACCATGATTCCTGCTACCTGGGCCGGCACAATAATGTATATGATCCGCCGCGGGAAGTGCTGAAGGCGATTCCCGGATTAAATTTGAAGGAAATGGAACGTTCCCGTGAAAACGGTTTCTGCTGCGGTGCGGGCGGGGGACGCATGTGGATGGAGGAGGAGCGTCCCAAGGTGAACCACAACCGCGTAGATGAAGCTGCCGGTCTGAAGCCTGACGTGGTCAGCACCGCCTGTCCCTTCTGTTCCACCATGATACATGACGGCATACAGGAAACCCATCGCGCGGAACAGATGGAAAACAAGGATCTTGCATTGCTTGTCGCAGAGGCCATGGAGCTTAAGGACTGAGCAGTCATTCAAAAAAATGAAACAGAGGCCGGGCATTGTTTCCGGCCTTTTTTATCTGCGGCCGTGAATATAATCCCTCAGATTTTCGGATTCCGCACTGGTCTGTTCCAGCAGCGCTTTCACCACGTCGCCGATCGAGATCATCGCTTCCAGTTTGTTGTTTTCCACCACCGGCAGGTGCCTGATTCGCTTGTCGGTCATGGTTTGCATGATATCGTCCAGAAAATCGCCGGGGGAACAGGTCAGCAGATTGGGCGTCATCAGATCCTTCACCGTCATCTTCTTCAAATCGGCCCCGTGATTTCCAACGGCATGCAATATATCGCGCTCGGTGATGATGCCGACCGGGATCTCATCTTTCATCACCAGCAGCGCTCCCACATTATGGGTGTTCAGGGAATTTATGGCCTCGGGGACCGGGATGTCCTCCGAGGTGGTAAATACTTCTGATCCCTTCTTCTTGATCAAATCCCTCACTTTCACCTTTGCTCTCCTCTCCGTTTTGTAAAATTTTAGCTGAGTTAATATTTAATGTTACGATTTACCAGCCTTAAATATCCATTGATAGCTCTGGAACCACGGATATAAAAAACAGCCGATGCCCGGGACTGCATGATCTTTTGGAAATGGCGGCAGTTACCGCCGCCCTGAAAAATTTTTAAAACCATCAAACTTTTAGAGTGATTTTTTATTAAAGCTTTTGCCGGAGGCATTGCGAAGGAGCAATTGCAGGTCCGGCCTCTAATGGTTTGCAAATTCCAATGCGGAGCCTTAAATTTGGAATCGCAAAATATGCGGAGAATGAAATAGAAACAATTTATATAAAGCCTTTGAAAATCGGAAATCTGGTAACGGCGCATAATCTGGTTCTGGCGCCGCTGGCCGGGATCTCCGACTATCCCTTCCGGCAGCTAAACCGGGATTTCGGCGCCGATCTGACCTTCACCGAAATGGTCAGCATTGACGGTCTGGTTTATCAGAATGAGGCCACCCAAAAACTGCTCCGGATTTATCCCCGTGAGAAACCGGTGGGATTTCAATTTTTCGGGAGTGATCCCGATATGTTTAAAAGGATCATTCCGCAGGCCGAATCTTTCAAGCCAGATATCATCGATATTAATTTCGGGTGTCCGGTGCGCAAAGTAGTTGCCAAAGGGGCCGGCTCGGCGCTTCTGAAAGACCTCAACCTGATGCGGAAAATTGTGGAATCGGTCAAAGCATCCACCGGCATCCCGGTGAGCGCAAAGATACGCATCGGCTGGGATATGAATTCTATTGTGGCGGTGGAAGCGGCCCGGGCCGTGGAAGCGGGCGGAGCGGATGCGCTGACGGTGCACGCCAGGACCCGCAGCCAGGGATATTCAGGCCGGGCCAACTGGGAGTACATCGCCAAAGTGAAGCAAGCGCTGCGCATACCGGTGATCGGTAACGGGGACGTTGTCGATGGTCCCTCCGCGCTGGAGATGTTCGAAACCACCGGCGCAGACGGCGTCATGATCGCTCGCGGAGCACTGGGCAGACCCTGGATTTTTCGCTCCATCCTGGAATATCTCAGGACCGGCAAGAGTCCCGAACCGCCGTCGCTGGAGGAGCGCCTTCAATTGATGGAGCGGCATTACGACATGGAAATGCAGGAATTTGAGGAATTTGTGGCGCTCTCTCGGATGAAGAAGCATTTTGCGTGGTATACCCATGGACTTCCCCACACCGCCAAACTGCGGAACTCAATTTTTCGGGCGGGGAATATCGGCGAAGTCCGGACAATTTTTTCGGAATACCGGAAAAGATTTGAACATAAAGAAATTTTCTCATAAATTCAGTTGTCAATTACGCTTGTATAAAGGTCCGGAAATTAAGGTGAAACCGCCGGATCATACTGTATTAATCGATTGATTGATGAAAGGAAGTCCTGTTGAATCAAACGGAATTACAAAAACTCCTGGCGCAATTTAAAAACGGGCAAATCGGCGAGAAGGAAATCATGGAGGTGCTGAAGTCCTCCGTAATCCACTCCATGGAATTTGCCAACATCGATCACCATCGCGAGTTGCGGCAGGGATTTCCCGAGGTCATCTTTTGTGAGGGGAAATCAACGGACCATATATTAAGGATTGCCGAAAAGATATACGAGCATCACGGCAAGCTGCTGGCAACCCGTGCGACCCCGGAGGTTTATGAAGTTATAGGAAGGAGTCTGCCGAATCTGGAATATAATGCCGCGGGCCGCTGCATTCATTCTCCCTTTCCCGATGCCTTTCCCGGCAGCGAAGGGCACATCGCAGTCATCACCGCCGGCACCTCCGATGTCCCGGTGGCGGAAGAAGCCGCGGTGACCTGCAGCCTGTTCGGGTTCCGCCCGGCCCGCGTGTTTGATGTGGGCGTGGCCGGTCTGCACCGTTTGAATCATCACTGGGAATCTGTCCGGGTGGCGAAAGTCGTGATTGTGATTGCCGGGATGGAAGGCGCGCTGCCCAGCGTTATCGGCGGGCTGGTGGACAAACCGGTTATTGCCGTTCCCACTTCGGTGGGATACGGAACCAGTTTTGGCGGATTGACCGCCCTTTTCGGCATGCTGAACAGCTGCTCCAGCAATGTGGTAGTGGTGAATATCGATAACGGTTTTGGTGCCGGATTTACGGCCGGCTTGATGTTGAGGCAAATAGCGGAGGCGAGGCAAAAACCATGAAATATATCGGGCGGATGTGAGAAATTTTATTCCTTCAAAATTAATGAAAGATAATATCAGAGGTCTTTTATGAATGATGTGAAGCGTAAAATTACCAGGGAATTCAAGATCGGCGAAGCCGCAGGGCTGCCGGACATTAATGTGGGCAAAGGGAAACGTCCCATCCTGTTTATTTCCGATCTGGCGTTTTCACCTCCCACCGATGTGTGGGAAACTGATCAGGAAATTCGCGTGATGATGGAAATCGCGCATCTGCAGGGTGAGAATTTCAGGGTTACCTACTCGGAGGGTTACCTGATGATTGAAGGGCACCGCCCGGAGCCTTCGGTGATGAGCAGTGCGAAAATCATGAAATTTTACAAGAAGGAGATCGACTATGGCAAATTTTCGATAAAGATCAAAATGAATACGCGGATCCGGCATGAAGAAATTACCGCCAATTATCAGAACGGATTGCTTTCAGTCATTTTGCCCATAAATCCGGGGCAGGGCAGTTCTGCCGGAATAGAGGTGCCCGTGAATGTGCTGGATGGACCCGTGGATAGGGATTCACGGTCAGGTAATTGAATCAATTAAATTCTAAAAACAGTTAATCGCAAAGAAACAAGTGGTTTACGGAGAACAGGATGTCAAAAGATATTCCCGAGAACAATTTAAAAAACAACCTTTACATTTTGCCGATCAAAAATCTGGTGGTTTTCCCCTTTGTCATTTTTCCGCTGGTTGTTGAAGACAGTGAAATGGCGGAGATGGTGAACGAGGTTCTGGTCAATCACCAGGACATAGGCATTTTCACCGAAGTTCACCGCCAGGAGGACGGCGGGCAGATATACAAAATCGGCACGCGGGCCACTATTTTAAAGATGCATCAGATGCCCGATGGTGCAACGCGCCTGCTGATTCAGGGTATCGAACGGGTGAAGATCAGCCGGATCATTCAGGAATCACCTTACTATATCGCGGAGACAGTTCCGGTCGCTACAATAATCAAGGACAGTGTGCGGTGCGAAGCCGAGGTGCGGGCCATAAAGGACCTGCTGGAAAAATTGGTCACGCGCTCTCCCCTGATCCCGGAGGATTTTCTGCAGCCATTATTTCACCAGGACCAGATGGAAAAGTTTGCGGATCTTCTTTCCGCGAATCTGGAAATCAGCGGCGCTGAACGACAGGAGCTTCTGGAAGAAACCGTGCTGGATAAGAGACTGAGCCGGATTCTGGAAGTGCTGAACCGCGAATGGAAGGTCGTGGAAATCACCGGGGAAATCCAGAGCAAGGTCAACACCGATATTGACCGCACCCAGCGCGAGTATATCCTGCGGGAGCAGTTGAAAGCCATAAAGGAAGAGCTCGGCGAGCAGGAGGAAGAGGAGGAAGATGAGTGGGAAGCCGAGATGGAAGATTTGCGCAAGCAGATAAAAAAAGCGAAAATGCCCAAAGATATTGAAGAAGTTGCCCTCAAGGAGCTTGAACGTCTGGTGGACATGTCGCCGGTGGCAGCCGAGTATACGATCTCCCGGACCTATATCGACTGGCTGATTGCCCTTCCCTGGAGCAAGGAGACCAGGGATAATATGGATCTGGAGAACGCCCGCAAAATCTTGGAAGAGGACCATTACGATCTCGAGGATGTGAAGGACCGCATCCTGGAATTTCTGGCCATTCGCAAACTGAGAAAGCAGGCCAAGGGTCCCATTTTGTGTTTTGCCGGGCCTCCCGGGGTCGGAAAGACCAGTCTGGGACGCTCCATTGCCCGGGCCATGGGGCGGAAATTTGTCCGGTTCAGTGTGGGGGGAATCCATGATGAAGCAGAAATTCGGGGGCACCGCCGCACCTATATCGGGGCCCTGCCGGGACGCATCCTGCAGATGATAAAGGAAGCGGGCACCAACAATCCGGTGTTTATGCTGGATGAAATCGACAAGATAGGCTCTGATTTCCGGGGCGATCCCGCATCGGCATTGCTGGAAGCGCTCGATCCCCAGCAGAACAAGGATTTTGTGGACCATTATCTGGATGTAAAATTCGATTTGTCGCGGGTGATGTTCATTACCACCGCCAATCTTCTCTATGATATTCCGCCGGCGCTGCGGGACCGCATGGAGGTCATCGAAATCCCGGGATATATCACGGAGGAGAAAATCAAAATTGCCCGGAAATATCTGGTCCCGCGACAGATTGATGAAAATGGGCTGAAACGGAGTTATCTCAAATTCAGGATCGATGCGATAGAAAGGATCATTACCGACTATACCGATGAAGCCGGGGTTCGCAACTTGGAACGGGAAATTGCGCGGATTTGCCGGAAAGTCGCCCGGCGCTATGCGGAGGGGCGGCAGGACCCGGTGGTTATCGAAGCCGGCGAGGTACCGGCATATCTGGGACCGCCTAAAAATTTCACCGAATTGGCCGGCATGCAGGATGAGATTGGGATTGCGACCGGGCTGGCCTGGACGCCTGTTGGCGGCGAAATTTTATTTATCGAATCAACGGTGATGAAAGGGGGCAAAAACCTGACCCTCACCGGTCAATTGGGCGAAGTGATGCGGGAATCGGCGCAAGCGGCCCTCAGCTATATCCGCACCCATGCCGTAAAGTATGATATCGATCCCGATTTCTTCCAGAACAATGATGTCCATATTCATGTGCCCTCCGGGGCTGTCCCCAAAGACGGGCCCTCGGCGGGTGTTACCATCGCCACGTCCCTCCTTTCCCTTTTAAGCTGCCGTCCGGTGCGGCATGATGTGGCGATGACCGGAGAGATTTCCCTCCGCGGAAGGGTTCTGCCGGTGGGCGGAATCAAAGAAAAAGTACTGGCCGCGCTGCGGGCCGGAATAAAACTGGTCATCATCCCGCGGCGTAATGAAAAGGATCTGCAGGAAGTGCCGGAAAATCTGCGAAAAAAACTGAAATTCGTTTTCGTTGAAAAATTGAGCGAAGTATTTGATGTGGCGCTGCGCGAAAAGAAAAAAACAGCAGCGGTGAAAAGAGCTGCAAAAGCCCGGAAACAGGAGAAAGAAGTCATTCGCAGGCATGTGAGGACGGCTCCCAAACAATAGCTGCGCCGATATTCCCATTCTGCTGATGCATGGCGAACGGATCACCGAATATGGAAATGACAGAACTCGAAGCATGGCAAACTGGTATGAACGCCCTCATTACCGGCGCGACTACCGGCATCGGATATGAGATCAGCAAATTCTTCGCTGCCGATGAATATAACCTTATTCTTGTTGCGCGGGATGAGGAATTGTTGTCCCGCCGGAAAGAAGAACTGGAATCGGATTTCGGCATACTGGTAAGAATATTTGCCATGGATCTGACGGAAGAAGCCGCACCGCGGCGGCTGTTCAGCGCACTGCAGGAGCAAAACATCCCGGTGGAAATGCTGGTCAATAACGCCGGCTACGGTATCATGGGAAAATTCTGGGATATTGATTCGGATGCAGAAGTGAACATGATCCGGCTTAATGTGGTTGCCCTGACGGCTCTCACCAGACTATTTTTAAAAGAAATGGTGCGCCGCGGCAGCGGGCGTATTCTGAACGTGGCCTCCACAGCAGCTTTTCAGCCTGGGCCCCTGATGGCGATTTATTATGCCAGCAAAGCATATGTACTATCCTTATCCGAAGCGCTTGCCAATGAGACAAAAAACAGCGGCGTAACGGTATCGGTGCTTTGCCCGGGGCCTACCTCAACACAATTCCAGAAGCGGGCCGGTCAGGAGGGGGTCAGGCTTCTCAAATTCAAAGCAATGGGTGCCTACACAGTTGCGCGCGCCGGCTACCGGGGGATGCGAAAAGGGAAAGCCGTCATTATTCCCGGCCTTATGAATAAAATAGGTGTTTGGTTCGCCCGGTTTTTACCCCATGGCCTGCTCATGAACATTGTCCGTTATCTGCTTCAAAAAGGATAAAAGCCAAAAATTTAAACTCCCATCGAAATAACAGGAATTTTTTTGAATTGAAGAATGTTATCATCTATACCGACGGTGCCTGCTCCGGAAATCCGGGGATCGGTGGATTCGGGGTCATATTGAGATTCAACGGCAATCGCAGAGAAATCTCGGAAGGATTCCGCAAAACAACCAACAACCGGATGGAACTGATGGCTGTCATTGCCGGACTGGAAACATTGAAAGAGAAGTGCAGCGTCACGCTCTTTACGGACTCCCAGTATATCGTAAACAGTATTA
This sequence comes from Calditrichia bacterium, assembly GCA_037381445.1. GTDB lineage: Bacteria > Calditrichota > Calditrichia > RBG-13-44-9 > RBG-13-44-9 > JARRQT01. The sequence continues at coordinate 1,331 of JARRQT010000123.1, read as the reverse complement.
CCCGCGGCTGGGCCCGGCGCTGGCGTGAAAAGGGCTGGATGCGCAATAAAAAGGAGAAGGCGCTCAATCCCGATTTGTGGGACAAGCTGCTGAAATTATGTGAATACCACCAGGTGGAGATCAGGTGGGTGCGGGGACATGCCGGCGATCCGGAGAATGAGCGGGCAGACAAACTGGCGGTGGAAGCCATGCGGCAGAAAGACCTGCTCATTGACGAGGTATACGAAAATACAGCAGCCCGGTGAGCCATTTGAAATAGAATTGCGAAAAGAAAGTTTTTTATCCTGTCCGCAAAAGCCCCAAATGTATTATTTTTACAGTTGGATTTGGCGAAAGAAAGCTTAGCGAGAGCTGAATTGTCAATATGTATGGTTTTATGATTCTTTCACCGGAGAAGACGACTTGAAGAAATTCTTAATTTTCCTTTTCTGTTTCGCAATAGCAGGCTCGCTGCAGGCCGGGAATTTCCAAAATTTTCTGGACCGGGTTCACTCCCTTCCTGATTCGCTCCGCCCCGCGGTGGTGGACAGCTTTATGAACAGCGTTCCCGGATTTCCTTATGTGGAGCAGGATTCATTAGTCCACTATATTTTTCGGGGGAACGCCTCTTCTGTTACTATCCCCGGCGACGCCAATAATTGGGATCCGGCCGGTTTTGCCATGAAGCGGATAGAAGGGACCGATTTATGGTTTTGCACCCGCGTCTTTGAGCCGGATGCGAGGCTGGATTATAAATTTGTGCTGAATGGTCAATACTGGATTCTTGATCCCCTGAATCCCCGCAGGATACCCGGTGGAATGGGTACCAATTCGGAACTGCGCATGCCCGGCTACCGCCAGTCCTCCACAACAGCGTATTATGCCGATATTCCGCACGGGACGATAACAGACACTCTCTTCCACAGTAAATATTTAGGGGATTCCCGCAACATTCGGATTTATCTGCCCCCGCAATATCAAACCTCTCAGGACAGCTTTGGGCTGGTTCTTTTCCATGACGGCCCGGATTACATATCTCTGGCGGGTGCCGACAACACTCTTGATTATCTGATCTGGAAAAAGCGCATTCGACCGGTTATTGCCCTGTTTGTACCGCCGGTGAATCGCCGCGGAGAATATGCGGGAGCCCTTCAGCCGCAATTCGAAGATTTTATTGTGAAAGAGCTGCTGCCCTGGTTCGATTCTGCTTACCGGACCCGGAAGGACCCCTCTTGGCGGGCAACCATTGGTGCATCCAATGGCGGAAATATTGCCCTCTATCTGGCGGTCGCCCACCCCCGATTATTCGGAAAGGTCGGTGTGCAGTCCAGTAATGTGCAGCCTTCCATCCT
>JARRQT010000122.1:0-10425 GCA_037381445.1 Calditrichia bacterium | reverse complement strand
TCTTTGACGGAAGGGCCTGCAACTGCGGCGGAACGGGATGCTGGGAACAGTATGCTTCCGCTTCGGCCATGGTCAAGGATTATAACCGCGAAAACCATGATAATCAGGTTGGGGATTCCCGGGAAATTTTCGACCGCTATCATGAGGGCGAGAAGGCCGCGGAGAAAGTGATTAAGCAGATCACAGAATACATCGGCGCCGGGATTTCGAATATCCTTAATATTTTCAATCCTGAAATGGTAATCATCGGCGGCGGCATCAGCGAGGCAGGTAACTGGTTTATCGAAGGTATCAGAAAATCCGCCTTCCGCCGCGCCATGGAAGCCAGTCAAAAGGATGTCGAAATTAAAGCGGCCAGTCTGGGCAACCGGGCCGGACTGCTGGGAGCAGCGGCGCATGACTTTGCCGGTACTGAAAGCGGGTGATAAAATCGGCCTGGTCGCACCGGCTGGTCCCGTAAATCAATCGAATATCGAAGCTGGCGTCCGGGTCCTTCAACAATATGGATTTGAAGTCCTTTTTAGTAACCACCTGTTTCAAAAATACCGTTATTTTTCGGGCACCATCCGTGACCGGATTGAAGATATCCACTCCTTCCTGCATAATCCGGAAGTTAAAGGGATTTATGCAGTCCGGGGCGGCATGGGAAGCAGCCAACTGCTGCCCGAAATCGATTTTCAGTTATGGAGTGCGCAAAGAAAATTGCTGATCGGCTTCAGCGATATTACCGCGCTTCAATGGGCGCTGTGGGCAAAGGTCGGTTTGCCTTCCATTTCCGGAATGACTTTAACCTCACAGTTGCGGCTAAGTAATCCACATATCTCGCTGTTTTTTGACATGCTTTCCGGGAATAGAAAATCAATTGCGGCTGATGATTTTCTGGACGATCCACTATCGGCGGCAAGAACAGGCGAAACGGAGGGTTTGCTGATTGGCGGAACGCTGGCTCTCATCAATAGTCTTCTGGGAACTCCATATTTTCCGGAACTTCCTCCTTTCATCCTGTTTCTGGAGGATATCAATGAGCCGCTCTACCGTCTGGAACGTCTGCTGATGCAGCTAAAGCTGGCAGGAGTTTTGGACAGAGTGAAGGGGTTGATCCTGGGCCATTTCAAGGATAAAAATGAGCCGCTGGAGGTCTGGAGCGATCTGGCGTATCTGTTTCCTGCCGATCTCCCGGTCGTCACAGGTTTCCCTTATGGGCACTTCGAAAATTCCTGTCCGCTTCCGGTCGGCGTGTCTGCAAAAATGAACGCACAGCCGTTTCGCCTTGAGTGGGAAATTTAATTCACATTAAATTATCCGCGGCACAGAAAATCATCGCAAATCGGGTGATTTATCACTTACTTTTGCATTTGACACCCACAGCATATCATGTTATATTTGCTTTCTAAGTTGAGGACTATAAGTGAAAAATATTGCTGTTTTTGCCTCGGGAAGAGGCAGCAATTTCGTGCGAATTTACCAGAGCATTGCCGAGGGGAAAATTCCGGCCAGGATCAGGTGCCTGATCACTGACAATGAACATGCGGGCGCAATCGATTTTGCCAGACAGAAAAAACTTCCCGTATATACAGAATCCCCCAAAAATTACGCAGCACCCAACCTGTTTGGTGAAGCGCTTTTGCAGATCCTCAAAAAGCATGACACGGAGTGGATTGTTCTGGCGGGCTATTTGAAGAAAATTCCGGATAATGTTGTTGGCGCATATGCCAACCGGATTGTCAATATCCATCCAGCCCTATTGCCTTCCTTTGGGGGAAGCGGCATGTACGGACAGCGCGTCCACCAGGCCGTTTATGATTCCGGCGCGAAAATCAGCGGCGTGACGGTTCATTTGGTCAATACTGAATATGATAGGGGCCCAATTGTAATGCAGCGTTCTGTGAATATCGAAGACTGCCGCTCGCCGGAGGAAATTGCCGAAACGGTCCTCCGGGTTGAACATATCGTCTACAGTGAAGCGCTCCGGAAACTATTGACTTGCGATTTCGAGGTGTCGGGCAACCGGGTTGTTTTCAAACCGGATACCCAATAATTCTGAATAAAACAAAGAATATCTTGTTATGAATACAAAAATAACGATTCAGCGCGCCCTCATCAGTTGCTGGGATAAAACCGGTGTGGAGACACTGGCAGCGGAACTCTCCGGCAGAGGCGTGGAAATTATTTCCAGCGGTGGGACGGCGGTATATCTGCAGAAAAATCACATTCCGGTCACGAAAGTGGAAGACATCACGGGTTTTCCGGAAATGCTGGATGGCCGGGTAAAGACGCTCCACCCCTTTATTCACGGTGCGATTCTGGCGAAGCGAACGCCGGAGCATATTTCCCAGCTTCGCGAACGCGGCATAAAGCCGATTGATCTGGTGGTGGTGAACCTTTATCCTTTTCTGGAAAATGTGAATACGGAAGGGAAAAAGCTGGATGAAATGGTGGAGCTGATTGACATTGGCGGACCGGCCATGCTGAGGGCGGCGGCCAAGAATTTTGCCTACGTGACAATTTTGCACCGTCCTGCGCAGTATCAGGATTTTCTGAAAGAGCTGGAGAAAAACGGCGGCAGCATTTCCTTTGATTTCCGTCGTCAGTGCGCGGCAGATGCCTTCTTCTATTCTGCCTATTATGATTCACAGATCGCTTCATATCTGGACGACACCCTGTCGGGAAAATCGCTGGCTCCGCGCTTCAGTCAATTTTTCATTAAAAAAGAGGATTTGCGGTACGGCGAAAATCCCCATCAGCAGGCGGCACTGTATGATAAATTCACACAGAGCGGCGCTTCCGCAAATGGATTGAAGCAGCACTGGGGCAAGGAGATGTCTTACAACAATTATGTTGATGTCACCGCCGCTTACAGTCTGGTTTCGGAATTCACCGATCCGATGGTTGCAATCATTAAGCATACCAATCCCTGCGGCGCGGCAAGCGCAGCGAGCCTTCCGGAAGCTTTCCGGAAGGCGCTGGCGACCGATGCCGTTTCCGCCTATGGCGGGATTGTTGCAGTCAACCGCCGGGTTGACAGGGAGACAGCCGATTTGATCCGCCAGTCTTTTTATGAATGCGTCATTGCGCCGGGATATGAGGATGCGGCCCTGGAAACATTGAAGAAAAAGAAGAATCTTCGGATTTTGGAACGGGCCCTTTTTACAGAAAAGGATGCGCCGCAGGAATATAAATATTTGCCGGTCGGTTTGCTGGTTCAGCAGGCGGACGCCAAGGATTATGATCCTGAAAAACTCTCTACGGTCTCGGGAAGGGAGCCGGATGAACGGGAAAAGGCAGACTTGTTGTTTGCGTGGAAAATTGTTAAGCATGTAAAATCGAATGCGATCATTTTTGTGAAAAACGGTCAACTGCTGGGAGTCGGGGCCGGGCAAATGTCCCGGGTTGATTCTGTGAAACTGGCAGCCGAAAAGGCACGCGATGCCGGGCACCATCTGCAGGGCGCCTGCATGGCGTCCGATGCATTTTTCCCTTTCCGGGATGGCGTTGACGAGGCTTATAAGGCTGGAATTGTTGCCGTCATTCAGCCGGGTGGCTCTATCCGGGATGAAGAAGTGATTGTAGCGGCAAAAGAACATAACATGGCGATGCTCTTCACAGGAATCCGCCATTTTAAACATTGATTTGAAACTTCAGGGGAACGACTATGGCGTTTGGTTTTTTAAATTTTCTCTCAAATGACATCGGTATGGACTTAGGAACCGCCAACACATTGATCTATGTGAAAAACAAAGGCATTGTAGTAAATGAACCTTCAATTGTGGCTTTCGAAGAAAATAACGGGAAAGTCGTGGCAACCGGTAAGGAAGCCAGGGAAATGCTGGGACGTACTCACCAGGAGATCGTGACAATCCGGCCGCTGAAAGACGGCGTTATCGCGGATTTTGAAGCGACCGAAGTCATGATGCGCGAGTTTATCAAGAAAGCAAAAGTGAATCGTATTTCCATTGGCAAAATGGTGGTTTGTGTTCCCTCCGGCATTACGGAAGTTGAGAAGCGGGCGGTGCGCGACAGTGCCGAACGGGCCGGCGCCCGCGAAGTATATCTGGTGGCTGAGGCCATGGCCTCAGCAGTGGGAATCGGATTGGACATCGAAAGGCCGATGGGAAATATGATAGTGGATATCGGGGGCGGAACCAGTGAAATTGCAATCATCTCGCTGGGCGGCATCGTGCTTCATACCTCTATCCGCATCGGCGGAGACGAGATGAATGATTCTATCGTCCAGTATTTCAAGAAAAATTATAATCTGTTGGTGGGCGAAAAAACCGCAGAAGCGCTTAAGTGTGAAATCGGATCGGTAATGCCCCTGGAAGAGGAAATTAATACCACCGTCAAAGGCCGTGACCTGATTGACGGTATTCCGAAGACCGTGGAAGTCACCTCGGCGGAAATCCGTGAAGCACTCATGGACCCCGTTAATACCATTGTGGAATCTGTGCGCCTGACGCTGGAGCGCACTCCTCCGGAATTATCCTCGGATATTTTGGACCACGGAATCATCCTGACCGGCGGTGGCGCTTTGATGCGCAAACTGGATGAACTCATTGAGAAAGAAACCCAACTTCCGGTAAATGTTGCCGAAGATCCGCTGACTGCGGTGGTTAGAGGAACCGGGAAAATTTTGGCCGATTTCCCGAAGTTCGGTAAGGTACTTTTAAAAGCCAGAAGAATGTAATGGCGTAACGGGCCGATTTGCGAGGCCTGTTATCTCAAAGCAGGATTTAATAAATATTGGTGTTTGGTTCAAAAAATAATTTTTTTAATTCTGATTATTGCGCGGCAGGTAAAACAAGCGCCGGTGCAATACTCACCGTTTGTTTTTATGATAAACAATTGATATTTGCCGACCTGTTCTGTAAAATATTATTGCAGGGCAGGTATAACCTTTTGGAGAGCGGAAGTGTGCCCGGTTCAGCGTCCGGAACCCGATAAGCTTGAGGTGATTTTTCTGCTGAAAAACCTGCATTTCAAAAAATCACAATGATCAGTATAGCGGGATTTGAGTCAGGGTTTTGAAAAAGCGCTGAAGTTTTATTTTAAAAAAGAGATGTTTCAGGAATGAAAAACATATTCGGATTATTCTCAAGACGCAGCAGCCTTTTGCTTCTTGGGTTTTACATCATCCTCTCTTTTGTCATCATGACATTTAATGACCAGTTTACACTGCGGGGGATGAGGTTCACCGTTTTGCAGGTGGTGAGCTGGGTGAATTCCGTCGAGAATAAGTTCCGGGTTCTGGGTAGTGTTACGGAGGAGAACAAAGAGCTTCGTAAAAAGGTGATTGAATTGTCCACTGCCAATCAGCGGCTGCAGGAAATCATGATAGAAAATATCCGTCTGCGCCGGCTGCTCCAGCTTAAGAGGGAAAGCAATTTTAACTTTATGGCGGCAAATGTGATCGGCCTTAGCCAGGAGCAAAGTGTGCGTTCGCTCATCCTCAATGTGGGAAGCGCAGACAGCGTGCGGAAAAATATGCCTGTGGTAACTGACCGAGGCCTGGTCGGGAAATTGCTGATTGTGGAACCGCATCAATCCATCATGCAGATTCTGATGGACCGCAATTCCCTGGTGAGTGCCCGGCTGCAGCGGAGCCGCGAAATTGGCGTGGTGGGCTGGTCTGGTAATCTGTGGCTGGATTTGAATTACATTCCCCGTGACATAAAGGTCGAACCCGGCGAAGCAGTGGTAACTTCGGGCCTCAGCCGCATTTATCCCGAAGGAATAAAGATCGGCGTGGTGGGTGAAGTGCAGGATAACGAGTATGAACTGTTCAAAACCATTAAAATAAAACCCGCAGTCGAATTCAACAGCATCGAAAATGTATTTGTCGTTTTGACGCCCGACAGCATGAACATGGAGATTGCCCGGAGTGAATAAGATCAGTATCCGATATATCCTTTTCTTCCTTGTTGCTTTGCTGCTGCAAATAACCGTAGTAAAGTATATTCAGATTTTTAATTGGCGGCCCGATCTGGTTTTGATAGTGCTGGTCTATTTTTCACTGCGCAAAGGTCCCAATTGGGGGATGACGGCAGGATTTCTGAGCGGACTGGTGCAGGATCTGCTGAGCACCCACTATATCGGGCTTTCGGCGCTCTCCAAAACAATTGCCGGTTTCGTGGCCGGTTCGCTGCAGGGTAAATTTGCGGAACGTGCGGAGTTTTTCCTGACCCTGCTCATCAGCGGGCTGGTTCACGATTTCGTGTATTTTATGATCTATACCATGGGAGAAAATTTTTCTTTACAATCTTCCATTTTTCTCTATACCATTCCCAATATGATGTATACCTTGCTGTTGGGCGGTTTTTTATATTATTTGATTGAAGCATGGGCAACCGAGTAGGTGATAAAAATGAACCTGTCTGGACCGGACATTAAGAAATATGTTTTTTATATTTCCATTGCCGGCGTTTTCCTGGCGCTGTCCTTCGGATTCTACCGCCTGCAGATTACCGAATCATCCTTTTATTCCCAGAAAAGCATACAGAACAGCGTCAAAATGATTACCCGGATTCCCGTGCGGGGCAACATCTATGACCGGAACGGAAAGCTTATTGTGGACAATCGTCCGGCATTTTCGCTTTACCTTATCCCCAGCGAAACCACGGATCATACTATTCAGGTCATTTCAAAACTCGGCAATATTCCCGAAAAAGATATCCGGGACAAACTGCGAAAAGCCGGAAATTTTCAGTTGGTGAAGATCATCCGGCAGGTGGATATGGCTACACTAACTTGGATTCAGGAAAATATTGTGGATCTTCCCGGCGTGGAATGGAAATCGGAACCAAAGAGGCACTATGTGCGGACTTCAGGGCTGGCTCATCTTCTGGGTACATTGGGAGAAGTGGACGACAGGGAATTGGAAAAAGAGTCCCAGCTGGAACCCGGGGATGTAGTGGGAAAAAAAGCGGTTGAACGCGCCTATGATGATATTCTGCGCGGATCAAAAGGATTTAAATTTGTAAAAGTTGACGCGCTGGGACGTGTGGTGGAGGCGCTCTCCACGGACAAAACTGCCGAGCCTTATCCCGGGGATCAGTTATTCCTAACCATCGATCTGCGCCTGCAGGCCTATGCGGATTCACTGATGGATGGCAAACGGGGCGCGCTTATCGCGATTGATACCCGGACGGGCGAGATTCTGACCATGCTTTCAAAACCGGATTACGATCTGAGCAATTTCACGGGGATTATTCCCACCGATATCTGGAATAAACTGTTGCACGACCCCTATCATCCTTTATATGACCGCGCCTGTCAGAGCGCCTATCCCCCCGGCTCCACTTATAAGCTGGTTGCTGCCATTGCGGCGCTGAACGAAAAAATTATTACTCCTTCCTGGTCCACGGATTGCCCCGGCTATTTTCAGTTGGGACGCCGCACGATTCACTGCTGGAAGGGGGACGGGCACGGGGTGTTGAATCTGGCGGGGGCCATCAAGAATTCCTGTAACGTCTATTTCTATAAACTGGGTTTGCTGATTGGCATCGATGCCTGGCATAAATACAGCAAATTGTTTCACTTCGGAGAAACGACCGGAATAGAATTGACCAATGAAAATCCGGGACTGGTGCCCAGCAGGGAATATTACAACAAAACCTACGGTGAAAACCGCTATACCCGCGGCATGCTGGCGAACCTGGCTATTGGCCAGGGAGAACTGCTGGTGACCCCTTTGCAGATGGCGCAATTTGTGTCCATTCTGGCCAACCGGGGAACATTGTATAAACCCCATTTGGGCTACAAATTATTGGATCCGGTGAGAAAAAGCTGGAAAAAAATTCCAATCCGGAGCGAACGGATTGCCGGGATTGATTCTTCGGTTTTCAACTTTGTTCTGAAAGGAATGAGAGAGGTCGTGGACGGCGGAACGGGAGCCAGGGCAACACTATACGGGATCCCGGCGGCCGGCAAAACCGGAACGGCCCAGAATCCGCACGGGAATTCCCACGCCTGGTTTATCGGTTTCGCCCCCTATGTGAATCCCGAAATTGCCATTTGCGTGCTGGTGGAGAACGGGGGATCCGGCGGCCATGTGGCGGCGCCCATCGCCGGTGCGTATATGAAGAAATATTTTTATTATGAGGGGAAATATGATTATTCCGTGGAAAGAAGAATCCGGGAAATTGCAGCCAAAAGAGATTCTCTGCGCGCCGACAGTCTTCGCGCTTTGAATGTCCCTGAACCGGATACGCTGGAATCGGATTGATTGTATTTCTGAAATTGCCGTAGGAATAAATTATAAAGGAAGCGTGAATGTCTTATTTCAATAAATTGTTGATGCCTGGTTTCCGGTTATGATAAACATAATGAAAAAAATAGATGTGTTCCTTCTCCTCTCGGTTCTGGGGCTTATCACTCTTGGCCTGGTCGCTCTGTATTCTTCCTCTTATACGGCCATGAGCCAGGGAGTCGGGACCAATTATTTTCTCAAGCAGCTCATCTGGGCGATTGTCGGACTGGCCGGCGTACTGATTATCTATTTTATACCCCATCGCTGGATTTATGAATCTGCCTATTTTCTTTTTGGCGCCAGCCTGTTTCTTCTCATTCTGGTTATTTTCTTCGGCCGTATGGGCTATGGTGCGGAAAGATGGTTGAGGGTTGGTCCAATGGTATTGCAGCCTTCCGAATTTGCAAAACTGGCCACCGTGCTGGCCGTCGCCAGATTTATCTCGCAGGATTCGGTGAATCTGAACCGCCTCAAGGATTTTATGCTTGCTGCGCTCTTTATTTTTATTCCTTTTGTGTTGATTGTCAGGCAGCCCGATCTGGGTACCGCTACTGTTTTTGTGGCCCTGGCCCTTCCCATGTTTTACTGGGCAGGCCTCAAGGGGGATAATCTCTTTTTGATCATTATGCCGATCTTAATGGCTTTGGCCTCAACGCACTATTATGCTTTTCTGTTTTTAATGATCGTCCTGGTTGTCTTCCTGATCTATTCGCAAAGAAGCAAGATGATCCTGATATTCAATTTCGTTGCCAATATTGTGGTCGGTTTAATTACCCCGTTTCTATGGAATCATCTGAAACCCTATCAAAAAAACCGGATAATTGTTTTTCTGAATCCCGAAGCGGATCCCCGCGGCGCCGGATATCAGATTATTCAATCAAAAGTCGCGATCGGGTCGGGAGGTTTTGGCGGCAAGGGCTTCATGGAAGGATCGCAGACGCAGCTCCGCTTTTTGCCGGAACAGCATACTGATTTCATCTTCGCGGTCGTAGGAGAGGAGTTCGGTTTTATCGGCATTTTTCTCGGGCTGATTCTATTTTGCATTCTTTTAATGAGGGGTGTGAATATCGCTTCGGTGTCAAGAAACCGCTTTAACGGCATTGTCGCCATTGGAATCGTCACAGTGATCGCCTTTCACGCCATCGTTAATATTGGTATGACCATTGGTTTTTTCCCGGTTACAGGCCTGCCGCTGCCGTTCCTCAGTTACGGGGGATCAGCAATGCTGACCAATATGGCGATGATTGGCCTGTTGCTGAACTTCTACAAAAACCGTTTTGAGTATTAATGGGGATAGAACATGCATCCAATTCTGTTTAAAATCGGGCCTCTTGCCATACATAGCTATGGCGTTATGCTGGCGCTTTCTTTCATTCTGGGAATTTTCATTGCTGTCCGCCTAGGAAAAAAGCGGGGGATTGACGAGAATGAAATCGTGAACATCGGATTTATCATCATCATCAGTTCAATTGTCGGCGCCCGGCTGTTCTACGTGCTTTTTCATATGAGTGAATTCCAGGGACGCTGGCTCTACACCTTCTGGCCGGTCCAGAGAGACGGTTCCGTCGGTTTGGGCGGATTAATTCTGCTGGGAGGATTTCTCACCGCTTTCATTTCCTCCACAGTTTATATCATCTATAAGAAATTGAATTTCTGGAAACTGGCCGATAGCATTGCCCCCGGTATCGCCATTGGAATTTTCTTCACGCGTATCGGTTGTTATTTGAACGGCTGCTGCTTTGGAAAAGCATGCTCGCCTGCGCTGGGTGTCATTTTTCCGCCCCACAGTGCTGCTCACTCGGTAATGGGCAGTGTGCCGCTCTATCCCACTCAGCTATATTCATCCTTTTATGGCCTGCTGATCTTTGGCATCCTGTTATGGATAGACCGGAAAATACGATTCGATGGTTTGAATATCGGGATTTTTCTAATTCTGTATGGGATCGCGCGGTTCACCGTTGATTTTTTACGCTATTATGAAAATCAAATGTTCGTCATCGGAGGGCTGGGATTTAATCAGGTGGTGAGCCTATCCATGCTGTTGGCCGGGCTGGTAATGATTTTTCTTCAATGGCGCGCAGCAAAGGCCCCGCATCCAATAAAATCTTGACAATATTAGGTTTAATTTCTATATTTCTCATAAATCAAAGTATGGGAGACATTTAATGAAAATAACAAAA
>JARRQT010000121.1:0-12534 GCA_037381445.1 Calditrichia bacterium | reverse complement strand
GGTAAAACCGATGAATTCCGAACGCAAAATCCGGGAATGGAACTGGGTAAAGACCCGCGACGAAATGGTCCGGAAACTGGGAAGTGGCGAGATCGCTTATATGCATATGGATGATATGGATGAAGAGGGACTGGGACAGTTTGAACAGGGCTGGAAAGCCGGCAAATACAAGAACGGGCTGATCCTTGATGTGCGGTATAACGGCGGCGGATTCACCAACTATTTTGTCATCGATAAACTGGAAAGAGAATTGACGTTCGGCACCAAGACCAGGGAATTTGTGCCTATGCGTTTCCCAATGGCGGTCACCAACGGGAAGATGGTAAGCATCATTAATGAATTTACCGGTTCGGACGGTGAACTCTATACGGACCATTTCAAAGCGCACAAGCTTGGCAAGGTGGTGGGACACCGCACCTGGGGCGGATTGATCGGGATCATCAATTCCATTCCCACGGTGGACGGAGGGATTGCTGTTCAGCCCAATGTGGGATTCTATGACTTTAAGGGAAAATGGGTTGTTGAAAACTGGGGCGCCGTTGCCGATCCCGGACTGGATGTGGATATTCTGCCCTCACAGGGCCTGAAAGGAGAGGATCCCCAGTTGAAGAAGGCGATTGAAGTGCTGACGGAAGAAATCCGCAAGAATCCGCCTTCCATGCCGGGACCGCCGGCATTCCCCATTAAGACGCCGCAGCAGATGCCGTCTTATCCCGTCGATAAGAAGTAGACTTTGGATGCAGCAGGCATCCTGAAATTAGCAAATTGAATGAAAAATGCTCTGGCCTCTTAATTGGAAGCCAGAGCATTTCCCCGGAAATGAAAATATTTATCGCCAACTTTATTTTAATATTCCACTTTCTTTATGTTTTTTATATCATTGGCGGATTCCTCTTTATCTGGACCGGTTTTATTTTCAAATGGCGGTCCGTCCGCAACCGCTGGTTCCGTTGGTCGCATGTGGCTGCAATGGGATTTGTTGCCGCCGAAGCCATTGCCGGGATATTTTGTCCCCTCACCGAATGGGAGAGCCAACTGCGGCAGGCCGGCGGAGAAACCTCTTTATACCCCCGCGGATTTATTCCCTACTGGGTGCATCAGGTCCTGTTCTATGATTGGCCAGTCTGGGTTTTCCGGGCTATCTATATCGGTTTTTTTCTCCTTCTGATACTAACGATTCTTCTCATCCCGCCGCTTCGCAGGGATGAATGCTGAATATGCTTCTCCCTCATAAGAAACGGCAGACGGAAGACAAGTTATTCTCCATTTCAGGTTTCTTCCGGCGATAAGGCCTCTCCGGACCATCTTTTTGCCCAGACCGAAATCTTTGCACGGATCTTTTCCGACAGATTTTCCATAATTGCATAGATCACCGGAACCACAATCAGTGTTAATACAGTGGCAACGGCGAGGCCGCCCATTACTGCCCGGGCCATGGGCGCCCAGCTCTGACCGCTTTCTCCCAGTCCCAGTGAGAGGGGAAACATGGCCAGAATGGTGGTCAGTGCGGTCATGAGTACCGGTCGCATGCGGATTTGTCCGCCTTCCATAATGGCGTCGGTCATGGCAAGGCCCCGTTCCCGCAGCTGGTTAATATAATCCACCAGCACAATTCCGTTATTAACCACAATTCCGATCAGCATAACCATGCCAATCAGCGACATGACGCTGAGATTAGTGCCGGTAATCAGCAGGGCAAAAGCAACGCCGATGAAGGAAAGGGGAACGGTGAAAAGAATGATGAAAGGATCCAGGTAAGATTCGAATTGGGAAGCCATCACCATGTAAGTCAGCAGGATTGCTACTAAAAATGCCAGACCCAGGTACATGAAAGATTTTTGCTGCTCTTCGGCCGTGCCGCCCAGTTCAATCCGAAAATTGCCGGGAACAGGTACCTGCTGAACCGCCTTTTTAACGTCCTGCGTCACGCTCTGCAAATCACGCCCCGAGATGGTCACATTGACTGTCACCAGCCGTTCCTGATCTTCACGCTGGATTTCCTTGGGTGCATTGGTGTATTCGATGTTGGCGACAGCCCGCAGCGGGATTTGCTTTCCCAGCGGCGTCATGAGCAGGATATTGTCAATGTCTTCTTTACTGCCGCGGGCTTCTTTATTCAACTGTACGCGGATGTCAAATTCATCGCCGCCCTCGCGGAACTGGGTGGCCACTGTCCCCAGCATGCTGCTGCTCACTGCCTGGCCAATCTGAGCGGTGCTCAGACCCAGATCGGCGATACGCTGACGGTCAAGGTTTATTCTCAGCTCCGGTGCGGATTCTTTGAAACTGGTCTCCACATGGGCAACCCCTTTAATATCCTGTAGCCTGTTTTTTATGTTTTGGGCGATTGCTTCCGCGATCTCCAGGTTGTGCCCGAAAATTTCCACCATGATGTCCGAACCGGTGCCGAATAGCGCTGAATTTCCCCGGTCCTCAAACCGGGCATCGACATCCGGCAGATTTTTCAGTTTTTCGCGCAGCGCATCCTGAATTTGGAATATATCACGCTTCCGGTCGGAGAGGTTTTTCAGCCTCATGGTAACATCGCCTTCACTGGATGCCCTGGTGGAGAAAAGGGACATAATTCCTTCTCCCTGGCCGAAATTGGAATAGACATTCTCAAGCTCCGGCACATCTTGCATAATGATGCGGTTCAATTCATGCATGCTTTTTTCCATGGATTCCAGACTGGTGCCGGGGGAGCGGTCCACAGCGATGGAAATAAATCCCATGTCGTTGTTGGGAATGAATTCGCCCCCAAGATTGGCAACAATAATAATCGAAATTATCAGTAAACCGAAGGAAGAAAGAACCACAGTCTTCTTGTGCCCGAGGGACCAGCTCAAAATTCTGGCATATAATGCCTGCAGATCGGACAGCCAGGTGCCGATGCGTTCGGCAACTTTCGCCATAAAATTATCGCTGTGTTTCCGTTGGCGGATGGCGAGAAACCGGGAAGTTAACAGGGGCACCAGGGTCAAAGCCACCAGCAACGAAATGGACAACGAGAAAACAATGGTAACCACCATATCATTGAAGAGTTCTCCGGCGATGCCGGGAACAAACAGCACGGGGATGAATACCGCCAGCGTTGTGAGCGTGGAGGCGGTAATTGCCATAGCGACTTCATTGGCGCCATGGTTCGCCGCATCCTTCGGTGCTTCACCTTCCTCCCGGTGCCGGAAGATGCTTTCAATTACCACAATGGAATTGTCCACCAGCATCCCGACCGCCAGTGCCAGTCCGGCCATGGAAATGATATTCAGGGTCAGACCTGCCTGATCCATCACTGCGAAAGTGACGATCATGGATACCGGGATGGAAACTGCCACAATCAGCGAGCTCCGGATGTTGCGCAAAAAGAACAACAGCACCAGGAAGGTGAGGGCAATGGCCTGCAGCGCCGTGCTTCCCAGGTTAGACATGGAGCGGTTGATAAATGTTGACAAATCGATAATGGTTTTCAGGTGAACTCCCTGCGGCAGTTCGGCTTCGATTTGTTTCATACGATTGCTTACTTCCCGGCAAACCGTTACCGTGTTGGCATCGGATTGCTTCTGGACCATCAGCATCACAGCCGGCTGGTTGTTATTCCACACCTTCTGCCGCTGCTCGGCGAATCCGTCCACCACCGCGGCCACATCCCGGATGCGCACATTTGTTTCATTCATCATCGTTACATTGGTGTTTTCAATCTGATCAATGTTTGTATATTCTCCCGCTGTTTGCAGGGTGAATTCCTGCTGCTTGTTGTCAATCCAGCCCGAAGGAAGCTGCATGTTGTTCATCTGCAGCGCAGAAACCAGTTGATCGATACTCACATTGTGCGCCCGCATTCGTGAAGGATCGGCCAGCACCTGAATTTCCCGCTTCATTCCACCCATCGTAAAGGCTGAGGCGACACCGGGAATCCGCTCGATGCGGGGCTCAATATCCTGTTCCGAAATTCTGCGCAGTTCCGCCTGTCCGCGCAATTCCGATGTGACGGCCAGATACAAAATCGGCTGCGTGGAGGGGTCGAAGGCGAAAACCATGGGCTGGCTGATATCGTTGGGAAGAACGTCTTTGATGTATTCCAGGTTGTTCCGCACATCGATTTCCGCCTGGTTCATATCGGTACCCCATTCAAATTCCAGCATGATGAGCGACAATCCCTGTGCCGAGGTGGAATTCACTTTCTTCACATTTTCCACGGAAGATACCGCCTCTTCTACCGGCCGGGTCACGACCGTTTCAATATCGAAAGGCCCGACGCCGGTGTACTGGGTGATAACTGCCAGAACGGGGAATTCCATTTTGGGGTACAGATCCACATTGAGCCGGGAAAGCGAAAAGAGACCAAAACCTACCGCAATCAGATAAATCATGAAGAATGTGACACCTCTTTTTACGGCTGTCTGGGTCATTTTCATAATGGATTCTCCTTATTTACAATTGATACCGGCAGTCCGTCCCTGAGATTGTTTTGCCCGGCCACCACCAATATGTCTCCCACATTAATGCCGGATGAAACGGCGATGGATTTGTGGTTCACATAACTGACATCGAGTTTCTTTTGCACCGCCCGGTTGCTGTCTACCACAAAGACAAAATAGTTTTTTACCACCCGGTCTTCTCCCGCAATCGTTTCCAGGGTGGTGTTTTCGATGGTAACATACCGGGGGACGACGATAACATTTTTGATGACGCCGGTGGTGACTTCCGCCTGGGCATACATGCCGGGCTTCAACAGACCGTCCGCATTATCGACCAGCACTTCCACTTCCGCCATGCGTGTGGTTGGATCGAGCACGGGACTGATTTTCAGAACCTTTCCCGAAAACTCCCGGTGGGGATATGCCTTTACACTTACGGCGGTTTTTTGTCCCACCTTTAATTTTCCCAGGTCCTCCTCTGTGGCATTGAATTCTATTTTTACCCGCCGCATCTGCACAATGGTGACGAGGGGAGCAGAAGGAGCGGCCATGTCGCCGTTCTCATAATAGCGTTTGCCGATGATCCCCGAAATCGGAGCTGTGACCGTTGCGTCATTCAACTGGCTCTGCATACTGGCCAGAACTGCCCGTGCCTGTTCCACCTGGGCCTGGATGGATTCATACTGGGTCTTGATGGCGTCGTATTGCTGTTTGCTCATGGCATCCTCCCTGTTCAGCCGCTGAGCGCGTTCGTATTCGACCCGCATATTGGCCTCCTGCGACCGGGCGGCAGCCAGCGCCGCCTCCGCCTGCTTCACGCTCTGCTCGGTTGTAGTGGCAATGATCTTTGCGATGGGGGAGTCCTTTTTTATATAATCTCCCTCATCCGCATAAAACTGTTCGATACGGTCATATATTTTGGAGAACACGCTGACTTCGTATTCCGCCTTGATATCTCCGCTGTAGTTCAGATTCTGGACGACGTTGCCCAGTGCCACGGTCGTTACTTCCACCGGAATTTTTTCTTCCTGCTCTTTGGCGCTGCTGCCAGAACTGCCGCATCCCGCAGCCAGCCACCCGGCCAGGCTTATGGTCAAAGCAAAGTCTAAAAGTCGTTTCATTTTAAATCTCCTGTATTAAAATCTTGGTAAATTATTTCCCGGTGAACCGGTCCGGAGAATTGTTTTCCCCATATTTACGGTGACGCTTTATGACAAAATGCCCTCCAGAATGCCCGTTGCCTTGCGCAACTGGTACCGCGCTACCTGGTATTCATACAGTGAACTCACATAATTCATGCGGGCCTGGGTGAGCGCCAACTGCGAATTGAGAACATCCAGTTGGGTATTGGTGCCTTCTTCATACATCAGATTGGCCAGCCGCAGCGATTCCTGGGCCAATTGCACTGTCTCTTTCGCGGACTGATATTTCTCCTTCGATTCATTAAATTTATTGTAGGCGAATTCCACTTCCGCAGCAACGCCGTCCCGGGCCTGCTTTTCGGTATCGAGAACAATTTTATAATCCAGTTTCGCTTTTTGATATTGGCTAGTTGAGCGGAATCCGTGAAACAGCGGGATTTGCAGATTCAGAGAAGAGGTGAATCCTCGGCTGAAATCGGACTGTGAAATCCGCAGATTCTCTTTGTTCGCCAGAAATGAATAATCCGTGCTGAAGTACAGCTTGGGGAGAAATTCGCTGCGAGCGATGTCAATACCTTTCCGGCTGATGGTTTTTTGTTGCAGCAGGGCAAGTATTTCGGGACGGCTGCGGAATGCCCGGTCCTGCAGATCCTGCAGTCCCATGCTGTCCAGATTATCTTCCGTATAAGCAAATTGGCCAACAACCTGGATTTCGGCCTCCTGATTCAGCCCGATAATGGTGCGCAGCTGCGTCAGCGCCGACTGGTAGTTGTTTTTTGCGGCGATCAGCGGCGGCTGGAGATTAGCGACATCCACCTGTGCCCGCATCCTATCGTAGCCGGAAGCGCTTCCCACATCATATTTCTTGATTACCACATCGAGATTGGCTCTGGCCTGATTGAGAGCTTCCTCCTGCACTGTGATCAACTCTTTTGCAAGCAGGCAGGCGTAAAAAGCATTTGCGGTTTGATAGATCAAATTCTGTTTGTTAGCCTCCAGATTCTGCTGACTCGCGCGTTTTGCGGCGATGGCAGCCTGGATTCCGGCGATGCCGGCGCCGCCCAGAAAGAGAGGCTGATTTACTGTGGCGCCGTAGGTAAAGGTATTCTCAAGGGCGAATGAGATCTTCACAAAATCCGGTAATCCGGGCGGTGCGGCCGGTCCCATCATGGTTTTAATAAAATTCGGGATAGTGGATTCCTGAATTTTCCAGGCATGCTGGAAACTGGCGGAACCATTCAGCTGCGGCAAAATGCTGGAATATGCTTCCCGGATGCTTTTTTCCGCCTTGTCCAGCTCCGTTCTGGCAATTCTGTACTCCGGATTCTGCTTAAATGCATATTCAAGGCTGCTTTCCAGTGTCAGCTTCAGACTGTCCTGTCCGAAAAGGGTAAATGGAAAGATAAATATCCAGAGGTAAATGAAAAGTAGCAATGGCTGTCTCATCTCTTCTCCTGCACTTAAGTGGACGGGGGTATTAATCTCTCTTGTTATGCCTGATTAAATCCTCACGATATGTGCGCCGACGCGCGTTTTTAGTTATTGGATGAAGCGTAAACTACAGCTCGATGCAAAAACGAAACTCGGACTTCCATAAACGGATGCCCGATTCGTATTACTCGTTTAATCCTTTAAAGAGGAGTTCGACAATGTCCTCGGCTAATTTGTCCGAGAGTAACATTTCTTTACTGTTGAGTTGGTTCAGAATGAAATGCATCATGGCGCCCATAAAAATTTCAGCGGCCAGTTGAGGGTTTGCGCTGGTGCCAAATTCACCACGCGTTACGCCTTCTTCGATGAGTCTTATGAGGAGCTGGCGTCGCACACCTGCTTCTTTAATAAAATTTTCCAGGAAGGGCAGTTTTTCGGTTGAGGTGTATAATCGAAGGAAAAATTTTGCAAATTCAGGGAATTGAAGAACTTGTCGAAATCTGATTTTTGCGATTTCAATTATTTTCTGCCTAATGGATAGATCCTGTTCCAGAAGATTCTGGAATTCGGAAGAACCGAAATGCAGTCCGGCATCCACCAGTGAACTATAGATGCCTTCTTTATTGCCGAAGTAATAATAAATGGTCGGCTTGGATAAACCGGTGGTCTCCGATATTTCCCGCATGGAAACGCCGTTATAGCCTCTTTCTGCAAACAAATGTGCCGCAACCCTGAATATTCTGTTTTTCGAATTGTTCTCGTCCAAAAAATCCATTGCGGTCTCCGGCATTTGGATGTTACCTCCGACATAGTTGTGTGCTGCTTACATAACAAACTTCTACCTACCGTTCGGTAGAAATACAGAATGATTATACATAAAATTCAGGTAAAATGTTACATAAAAAATATTTTGTTTCATAATTCACGAATTAGTTACAATCTGGTCTATGTGATGCGAGGTGCAATTATTATTGCCCCCAAACCATTTTTTACTGTCTCTATTATTGGGGCAATGTAATGTTTTTTTGTTACGGATTTATTAAGGATTTTATACAATAATGGAATTCCTTTTGGCGAGCCTTTCCAGAACTTTTTTACACGCAAATTTGTTTTATCAATATTGCAGTAAAGAAATGAAGTCTTAACAATAATATCAGAGGGAGGTGCTTATGAGCAAAACAGATTACAGGGAATTCCTCGTTTATATCGGCACCTATACCGGCGGAGCAAGTCAGGGCATATATGTTTACAGGATGAATGCGTATGCCGGAAATCTGAAATTAGTAAGCATTACCAAAGATGTCGACAATCCTTCCTACCTGGCCATCGACCACAAAAATCGCTATCTTTTCGCGGTCAATGAATTAACGAAATTCCAGGGGGAGCCGGGCGGAGCAGTCAGCTCGTTTGCTATCGAGCAAAAAACCGGTAACCTGGACTTTATCAATCAGCAGCCATCCAGAGGAGAAGCGCCCTGCTACATAATTGTGGATCAGACAGATAATTATGTGCTTGTTGCGAATTACATGGGAGGAAATGTGTCTGTTCTGCCATTCAATGACAGCGGACGTTTGGGCAGAGCGGCGGATGTTGTTCAGCACGAAGGTTCCAGCGTTCATCCCAAACGCCAGCAGACCGCCCACGCCCATTCCATCGTGCTGTCACCGGATAACCGGTTTGCGTTTGTATGCGATTTGGGACTCGACAAAATAATGGTCTATCGTTTTAATCAGCAGGAAGGGAAACTCCATTCTCATCCAACACCCTGGGCGAAAATAAAAGACGGCGCCGGACCCAGGCATTTCATTTTTCATCCAAGCGGACATTACGCCTATCTCATCAACGAATTGAATTCTACCGTCATTGCCTTTTCCTATGATAAATCGGAAGGCCTGCTGAAAGAGCTGCAGACTATCTCTTCGCTGCCCGATGATTTTGACGAAAAAAACCTGGGAGCGGATATCCATATTTCACCGTCCGGCAAATTTCTGTTCGCCACCAACCGGGGACATGACAGCATTGCCGCGTTTTCCATTGACCAGAATACGGGCCGGCTGACTTATCTTTATCATGAGCCAACCCAGGGAAAAATCCCGCGGAATTTCGCAATCGATCCTTCGGGCAAATTTCTGCTGGTGGCCAATAAAGAATCGGACAACATTGTCATATTCAGGATTGAGCCCGACACCGGCGAACTGATCGCAACAGGGGATACCCTGAAAATTCCCAATCCGGCCTGCATAAAATTCATTCCGTTCCCCGCCAAAGGCTGAAATAGAAGTCTGCCGTATCATCAAAATGTTTGCCGAGCGAATATGTATCCGCAACCGGATGGCCGGAATCCAAAAGCATATCTTTGAAGAAACCGGCATATTATTTTAAAGGATTAATTTGTTTTTGAGGATTGAGGTGCGCATGGATTACCCGGTGAATGCCTATCGTATCATGGGGTGTCGATGATTTCGATTATGAAATTTATTTCATGGATGTCTCTTGTTTTGTAAATTTATGTGCAAATATAGTCTGACGATTTCAAGGAGGCAAAATGTATCGCAAGATCAAAGATTTTCTGGAGAATTGGGAGTACGAAAGTGAAGCGACCTTAAGAATATTCCGGAATCTCACGGATGAAAGTCTGGATCAAAGGGTCAACACGGAAGGACGTTCTCTGCGTGACCTTGCCTGGCATATCACGGAGACTTTGGGTGAAATGCCGGGACACGCCGGAATCGCAGTAGAAGCGCCCGATAAATCGCAAAATGCGCCGCAGTATGTCAGAGAGCTCGTTCATGCGTACCGGAACGCTGCGGAGTCCCTGAAATCTGCTCTGGCAGATCAATGGACAGACGACGATCTCCCTGTTGAAATTATGATGTATGGCGAGAAATGGCGAAAAGGTGATCTGCTCTCCGCTCTGATAATGCACCAGGCCCATCACCGCGCGCAGATGACCGTCCTGATGCGTCAGGCCGGTCTGAAGGTGCCGGGTATTTACGGGCCTTCCCGGGAAGAATGGGTGGGGTGCGGACCCGGAGAGTTTGCCTCCGGAAATTATTCCGAATGTATACCTGCATTTTTTGAATTGAAATCTCATTTTTGCCGGAAAATAAGGCCGTCTTCTTCAGGGCGGCGCTTGCTTCGCTGTCCCGTTTTTCAATTTCTTCTTCTGTTAGTCCGCTTCGACTATCCGTAAATTGAAAGTGACTCTTTTTGGGAAAACTTGCTTAATCCGGCAAATTCTTTTATATTTTGCTCCTTATATTCCAGAAAAGGAGGTCATATGTTTAGCGGAACAATCGTTGCCCTGGTTACCCCTTTCGACCAGAATGGAAAGGTGAATTACAAAAAAATCAGGGAACTGGTCAAATTCCATCTCGGGCAGGGAACAGACGCGCTGCTCCCCTGCGGGACAACCGGGGAATCCCCGACACTCTCTGATGATGAGAAACTGAAAATATTCGAAACTGTTGTGGAAGCCGCGGGAAATAAAATCCCTGTGATTGCGGGCACCGGCAATTATGATACAGCCAGAAGTGTTCAATTAACGCAAAAGGCCAGGGAAATTGGCGTTTCCGCCGCGCTAATCATTACGCCATACTACAATAAACCCACTCAAAAAGGCCTCTATCTGCATTTTAAGGAAATCGCCGACAATGCCGATCTGCCGCTGGTGGTATATAATGTCCCCGGTCGAACCGGAGTCAACATTTTGCCGGAAACCGTGGAAAGCCTATCGGATCATCCCCGGATTGTTGCAGTGAAAGAGGCTTCCGGCAATCTGGGACAAATTTCGGAATTGCATAAACGGGTGGGCAAAAAGCTGACCATTCTTTCCGGCGATGACGGATTGACACTCCCCATTTTGAGCATTGGCGGAAAAGGAGTCATTTCGGTGACCGCCAATATTGTCCCGGCCAGGATAAAAGAGATGATTCAGGCCTTCTTCACAAATAATCACGGACGCGCCCTTGATCTGCACCAGAAGCTGGAAGATTTAAACAAGGTCCTGTTCCTGGAAACCAATCCCATTCCCATCAAGACCGCCATGAACATGATGGGATTTGAAATGGGCGGATTCCGTCTGCCGCTCTGCGAAATGTCCGAAGGGAACGCCGCACGATTAAAGGCAGTCCTCCGGAATTACCAGCTGCTGAAGCCGGAGGCCTGATTTGGGTTTGATTGTTCAGAAATATGGCGGAAGTTCTCTTGCTACTCCCGAGCACATCAGGCGCATCGCCGGCAATCCGGTAATCAGCTAGTGGTGGTGGTATCCGCGATCGGCGATACCACCGATCATCTTGTTCAGCTCGCCTCCCAGCTTTGCCACAATCCGCCTGAGCGGGAAATGGACATGCTGCTTTCCGTGGGAGAACGAATTTCGATTGCGCTACTGGCAATGGCCATCCATGAGCTGGGCTGTGATGCCATTTCATTTACCGGTTCGCAGGTCGGGATCATTACCGATACCAAACACACCGAGGCCCGGATTCTGGAAGTGCGCGCCAACCGGCTGCATGAAGAGTTGGAAAAAGGGAAAATCGTCATCGTCGCGGGTTTTCAGGGGGTAAGCATCAACAAGGAAATCACCACCCTGGGTCGCGGCGGTTCGGACACCACCGCCATCGCGCTGGCGGCGGCCCTTAAGGCGGACCGCTGCGAGATCATGAAAGATGTGGACGGTGTTTATGTATCGGAGCCCAAGCTGGTGCCGGATGTGCTCCTGAATAATGAAATCAGTTATGATGAAATGATTGAAATGGCGAATATGGGGGCCGGGATTCTCAAAACCGAATCGATAGAAATCGCGAAGGTGAACAAAATCAAGATTGCGGTCGGCTCCAGCTTCAACGGTAATCTTGGCACCATCATCTCGGACCGGTCGCTGGACAGCTCCCGTATCTCAGGCATCGTGGGACAAAAAGGACTGCTGCATCTCCGGATTCAGACGGACGAGCCCCGCGTGAATCATTATATCAGCAAAGAGATGGCTGCCGGTCGCCTCAACACCCTGACCTGTCTGACGCAAAATGACGGATTGGATATCCTTGTTCGGGCGCAGCAGAAGAAAGACCTCAGTCGGCTGCTCGAAAAAATTCAAAAATCAAGGCCTGCTTTTGCCTACAACATTGATCCGGGCAGGGGAATGGTGGCTGTTATCGGCACCGGCCTCAATTTTAATTCGGACGCTTCATTCCGCGTCTTCGATGCGATCGAAAAATTGAATGTAACAACCAGACTTTTGCAGGTTACCCAGCTCCGTATCTCCTGGGTCATGCCGGAAGCAGAGGTGGATGATACTATCCGGAAATTGTATAAAGAGGTGGCGGGTTCTCTGCAGAGATCGTGAACCGGGAGTATGGATTTTGTCTTTATTGAAAAATGATGTCAAACGAATGATCAGGCCTCAGCACCTGCTGTTCTTTTTGATTCTGACTATTCTTGTTTTCCTGCTGGCATGCGGAGGGCGGATGCCGGGAGATCATTCGGATAACATCCTGCGGGTCGGCCTGTTTGACAATCCCACCAACCTTGATCCCCGAACATAC
>JARRQT010000120.1:0-24593 GCA_037381445.1 Calditrichia bacterium | reverse complement strand
AATCAAACTTGATATAATGTCATCATAAAAGATGCATATCTATATTGACACCGCCAGACTTGTTCAGCCTGAGCAACCACACGATTTTCTGACCACCAACTCCCCCTTTACAACTATCTCTTCAACATCGCTTGTTCTTTCCTGAACCAGATCAATCAGTTTTTTCGCTGCCTTTTTTCCAACTTCATATGCATTTTGTCGAATTGTGGTCAGTGGAGTTTGCATTAGCTCAGCCCGAATATCATCCGAAAAACCAACAATAGCAATATCCTCGGGAATCCGCAGGCCTTTCTCCTGTATAGCTTTCATTGCTCCAAAAGCAGCTGGGTCATTAACAGCAACAACCGCTCTGGGCAAATTTTCCTCAAATCTATCCAAGATCGTTTTCATCGCCTTGAAACCACCTTCTTCATGAAAGCCCGCTTCAACAATGAGTGCTTCAAGCACCGTTTTATTATATTTCTCATGGGCCTTTCTAAAACCTTGAAGTCTGGCCTCTCCAATCAGTACGGCAGAGGGGCCACTCAGATGCGCAATAGGATAATAACCATGCTGTAAAAGATGTTCTGTAATTAGTGCAGCGCTGTCCTCATCATCTATGCTAACACAACTTGCACCAATCCCTTTTACGCAGCGATCATAAAATACGAGCGGTAAGCCCATTTGCATCACCTGCGCATAGAATTGGAAATCCTTTACTGTTTGCGCTGTAGAAATCAGAATGCCGTCCACCTGTTTTGATGCCAGGGTCTGAATGGCCTCCTTCTCCCGCAAAGCATTTTCAGCAGAATGACTTAATATGATTTGATAGCCTGCTTTATGACTCACTTCTTCAATTCCACGAACTACTTCGGGGAAAAAAGAGTGAGTAATTTCAGGAACCACCACGCCGATGGTATTTGTTCTTTTCAAAACCAGACTTTTTGCAATATGATTGGGAATATAACCCAACTGCTTTGCAGTTTCCCTCACGCGTTCCCTGGTCTCCGCATCGACATTTGGACGATTATTGAGCGCTCGTGAGACCGTCATGGTAGAAATACCCAAGGCTTTGGCAACTTCACTCGCTGTTACGCGTTTCGCCACAATTTTTCCCCTTTACAAATAAAAAGATGTAATACACAATTAAATATTTTCTTTAATAAATCATCCTGGCTATGCGGAAAAGAAACGTTCACACCCAAAACACCTCTATTATCCTGTGAACTTACTGCAGCGCCCTCAACACTTTTGACCGATTGATCAAACGCCATAACCCTAAATTCATTTCCGGTGCCCGGCTTTCCTTCCACTTCCATAGTAAATGTATTGCCTTCCAATTTGGTGCGCAGCAAGCGGTATCCTATAGCGCTGTCCCCGGGCCTTGGCCGGGTAACTACTGGCAGGGCTTCAATTCCCTTGTGATGCTTAATCAAGACCTGGTGATTCCCGCTGATCTCAATAGGTATGGAAATACGCATGGAGGTGCCGCCTTGTGAATCAGTCGCAATAGCCAAATCTTTGCCATCCACCATGATTTTGTCGATAACCATACCCGCAGGAATATGAGGATTGAACTGCAGATGTAAAGGATCACCACCGACCAGGTGGAAAATAAAGCGGCTTTCGTTTTTCCCGATCTCCGAGGTGAACTGCATGACCGAATTTCCCACCCGGAGATTATGAATGGTGACCTTATCCCAGTTCAGCGGAAACTGCGGGGTCAGATTTGCCAGATGAGCGGGTGCGTCCGGTTTCCATCCAATCATTCCCTGAATACCGGGGTGCAGTATATTGGTCTCAGACCAGCACTGGTGCGGACAGACACCGGTGGCCAGATATTTATCTCCTCTGAGCACTTCTTCAACAAACCCCAATTCCCAGTTATTTTTAATATACAGGTTATTGAGGATATGAGAAAAGCCCTGCTCCGGATCGCCATAGGCGTATTCGGCGAGAGCGCCCCAACCGGTGAAAAGGGGCCATATGCTGCCATAATGATAACCGTAGGGACTAAACAAGGGGGATTCTGAACTGAGAGTACGCATACCCCAGTTCGCCGAGAAACCGTTACCGGCCCATTTTTCCAGCATATTGGGCGTCTTATTACTGTCCAGCACATCGAATGACATGGCAACAGCCGGGAAAATGGTTCGCTCCGTATTATAGCCGCCGTCTTTCATTTTGCCATAATTATAGAATTGGGTGCTGTCGTTCCAGAAGTCACCATTGACAATGTCCTTTACCTTTTTGGCATCACCGCGGTATTTCTCGATCAACTCTTTTTTGCCCGCCTGTTCAGCCAGGTAAGCGGCATCTTTTAATGTTCTGGCCCAGAGCGCAGCCAGATAGAGGGTGGTATGAGCCCCCCACAGCTTTCCGCCTTCCACCCATCCGTGTCCGACATTGGTATTTTCGATGAGCATATCACCATCGGTGTCAGTCGAATAGAGAAAATCCATGGCCTTTTTGAGGTGCGGCCAGCTGGCTTTGATAAACTCGATATCGCCCGAGGCTCTCAGATAATGGGCAGCCAGAATCACATACAAGGGTGTGGCGTCAGAGGCATCATAATGGACCACGCCACTGGTGGAGATTTCATGAAATATCTTGCCGGTCAGCCCCTGAAACTTCTGAAGAAATTCCAATTGCATTCTTACCGAATTAAAATCTCCGTATCCGTCAATGGCAAAACAGGACCATTCTGAATCCCGCCCAAAATACCAGGCATAACCAGGCCGACCGCTGATCTTCTGAGCTCCGCCCCATCCTCTTGCAGTGGTGGCATAGCCTGCCACCAGAGCGGTTCCCAAACCGGGAGTATTCACCCAAAAACGGTCGGTACCAATAATCGCCCATTTCCACAGACGGTTAAATTCCATATCAGGAGATTCTACCGTCACACTTTTCTGCACCAGATCGAGGAAATGATTGGCTCCCCGGTCATACTCGCCCTGCGGATCCCCAAGTAGATAATTATAGTGATCCAGCGCTTCCGTTTTGCCATTATTGGTGCCGACGATGGCAAAGTTCAAGATAAAATTATTCTGCGCATTCATCGGATATTCAAACACATGATAAACCTGATTCAATTGGGAAGGTGAACCGGTAAAGGCGCCCTGCTTCCATGTGATATCATCATACTGACCAGTGAGGTGGGCCTCCGGTGTTTCATCGCCGCCGATTACGCAGTAGAAGTTGCCGGCAGAATCCTTCAGATGCAGGGCATTCAATTTGGCATCATAGCCATACTTTACGTCCCCAATGGCACACTGGTCATAGGGCCACATCCAGCGTAGATTGCTGCGAAACTTTATCACCAGATGGAAAGGACGGTCTGTGGCTGCCTGATAATTCAGAATGCCCCCGGCTTTTTCCAGCGAAGGGAACAATATCTCCTTCAACTTTCCGACTGGCGTCGAGTAGATTCTGGTAAATGCCTCCGGCCGCACTTCTATTTTCACCGGCATGTGCTTTAACCAGGCGACAGAGTCTCCGATAACGATACCTGCCTGATAATCGCGCAGTACCATAAATGGGTGCACCCACAGTTCATCGATGCCGCCGTTTTCCTTGCCCATGATCAGCGCCCGGCGTCCTTCCACATCGTAGTAGTTGGTCGTCCCCGATTCACGGGTCAGAAGCAAATCCGGGTAATTGGGCTGCCTGACGGCACGGACGGTCGCGGGCTTCAGCGCCGCGGTGGCCACTTCAACTTCTTTGGGCTGGCAGTCATATCTATTCCAATAGGTGGTGGAATCGGAAGTCAGGTTACCGGCCAGATACTGAAAAACGTTGTAAACAAACTTATCCAGTTTGTATTGAACGCGATTCTTTTTGGAGAAATAGATAAATCCGCCGGCAGTGATAATTTTGCCGGGAACGGCGTCGTATTCGATGACCAGTTTACGGTCTTGATGGATGGTAATATATGACTTCTCGGTCGCTACGACTTTCCCTTCCCGAGGATAATTATCACCAAAGAAGCCGACGGTAGGGAGTTTGTGATCCTCATAGGCATCCCAGACAAAGGCTCCTCCAAAAAGTCCTGAAAAAAGCGGATGGCCTCGAAAACTCTGGAATCCTTTCTTGTCAAAAAGCCAGTCATCTTTTATGTCCAGCATATGAACTTCCGGCGCCTGATCTTCAATCCCCAGTTTGTGTGGCAGCAGGGCCGCATAATCGGTCAGGAATAACTTGCCTCCGCCGGCATATATCTCTTTTAGGATCTGAAAGACCTTCCCATTCCCGACCCATTGCTGGTACGTCAGGGAGTCCGGGATATGAAGCCACAAGACTTCTGATTTTTTAAGAGCATCGGGTGTCTTCACAGCATTAGTAACGTTCACTGCAAACTGTGATTGCGATTTTAACCATCGAACGGCCGCCTGATCTTCGACTGATAATTCATCATTTTGAACTACATAACCGATTTTTGTCTGATGAGAAGATTGACATCCCAAAAAAACGAAGAAAAACGAGGCTACAAACAGAAGGAATGCGAATGACCGTTTCATTGATTTCTCCTAAATATTTATAGGCGGAGGGCATTTAAATATTAAACTTTTATAAACAGATAGCATCATGCTCAAAATAACCAAATATACCGATAATATTTTTATAAGAATATAAGCAGGCTACAGCTCCTGACAATGTTATCGCTAACATTAATATGTAAAATTTTTTCCTTATTAAAGCATCTAATTTTAATTTTCCATCTGAAAAAGACATCCAAATTTTCTTGAACAAAACTATTATATCACAATTTGCTTAATTTGTCAAGAGTATTTTGATTTTGTGCTGGTACTCCCCCGCCCCAAAAATCCTGCCGGAAAGAAGCTCTCCAAGAGAAGACATCAAATAGCCCGGAAGGTCCGGGACATTGATCAAGCAGAGCCCAAAAAGGCGGTACCTATTCAGCATTTCTTAAAAGGATGTGTAAGATGGGATTGGAACCGCAAAGGAACCTAAGAAAACCAATTCATCAAAACCGCAGGATTTCCCTGCGGCGGGCGAGCAATTCATGATAAGCATTTTTCATTTCAACCGATAGAAAGCTGAAATCAATTATTTTCTCCCACTCCGGCAGGACTTTCCCAAATCCTTCCAGCACATTTGCAATTGATTTGGAAGTGAGGCCGAGTCTTTCCCGCGCATAATACGCCAGAAGATCATCCGCTGTCAGCCTGCTTTTCTTTCCGCGAAGCGGCAGGGCGATCTCCTCCCGCGGGTTTTGCATGGCAATTGTTGTATTGACAAGATCATATGCCGGGCTGAGTTCCACCCTGGGACCTCTGGTAATCAAGGTGAAATTCTTCAGATGCATATCTTCATTTCCCGCCAGGTAATCAAAGACCGTCAGGCGGAATAATTTGACCTTTTCCAGCGCCGGGAAAGTGCAAAAGCGTTCCAGAATGCCGGCGATCTTTTCCATCGATGACCTGTATTTGGTTTCCCTGATTTCTCATGCAAGCTGCGCAAAATCTTCCACCGGAATTTTTCCCTTTGCCCCTTTTCGGTCAAATCTTTTGATAAAATAAGTAAAGGAATTGTCCCGGGAATAAATGAGGCCGTGTAATGGGGTTTCAATACCGGCAAGCGCGGCCAGCTTCATGGTTACATCCTCATTTTCCGGAACCTCCTTATAGAGAGGATTCTGAGGCTTTAGAATATAATGACCGCCGGTATCGACGATCCGGAATCTTTCCTCTTTCACACTCAACCCGGCACTCAGTTTTGGTGCGATGCCCTGAACACACATTTTGTCGGCCCGCCGGGTCGCTTCCCGGTAACTTTCCAGCAGGCTGCGCGCCGCGGTCAGCTCATCCGCCGTAATCCCCAGGGTCAAAAGCTCGGCCGCAATACCGTCCGCCGCGTCCAGGATCTGCACCGCCCGGTTCCCGAACTCCGTGTCTGCAAGGTGCCCACGCAGCGTGGTCCGCGATTCCAGCAGCGTCAGTATGGCCGCTACCACTGCGTCGTAGGCCTCCGGGACTTCCGGCCCCGCCGCCCCTTTATAAAATGTTCAGGATATTTCGGTAATAAAAAAAGGGCTTGCAGATTTCTCTGCAAGCCCCTGGTATGATGGTGGCACCTCCCCGAATTGAACGGGGGACACACGGATTTTCAGTCCGTTGCTCTACCAACTGAGCTAAGGTGCCAGCTCATTTTTTGCGCAACAAATATAAATTTGCCCCATGTGAAAATCAAGACTTTTTTTAATCGAAGAATATTATTGCACTTATGCACCCGCCGCCCGCCCCGCAATTGTTATCCCTGTTGAAATCCGGTCTTTCCTTTCCTATATTTATTCAGAATTGCGGGGTCAATCATGAACAGGCGGGACTTTATTCTAAACAGCCTGAAAATCGGCGCAGGTTTTTCTTTCCTCCCCTTTCCGGATAAAAATGTTTTCAGCCTCATATCCGCTCCCGTAAACTCCCGGGTGGTTGAAATCGTCAACCCCGCTGTCCGGAAGAGCGGTTCTTTTAATGCCGCCGTCATCAGTAGAATGCTGGACGAAGGCATCAGCCAGCTCTACGGGAATGAGAACCCCCGGACGGTGTGGAAGAACCTCTTCCCCGCCCATCATACGGTGGGGATCAAAGTGAACTGCCTCTCCGGAAAACACGGCGCCAGCCACACCATGCTGGTTGAAGCGGTCATCGAAAAACTGCGGCGCGCGGGAATCCCCCCCGGCAGCATCATTATCTGGGACCGCCTGGACAGGGACCTGGAAAATGCCGGTTTTTCCCTCAACCGCACGAATAAGAACAAGGTGCGCTGCTTCGGAAATGACACCGCCGGGTTCGACCGGAAGCTGTATATGAACGGCTCGGTGGCCAGCCTGGTGAGCCGCACCCTCACCCAATTCTGCGACTCGGTCATCAACATCCCGGTGCTGAAGGATCACGGCATCGTGGGCATCACCCTGTCCATGAAAAACTTTTTCGGCGCCATTCACAATCCCAACAAGTATCACGCCAGTGCCGGCAATCCCTTTGTGGCGGATTTGTATGAGATGGACATTATCCGCCGAAAGAGTCGTTTGATTATTTGTGATGCGCTCGATGCCCAGCACGAGGGCGGGCCTCCCTTCAAGCCCCAATGGGTCTGGCCTATGAACGGGCTGCTGCTCGCGCTGGATGGTGTGGCGCTGGACAGGGTCGGCTGGGAAATCATCGAGCGAAAGCGTGCGGAGACGGGATTCCCGCCCTTGGAAAAGGCCGGCCGGAAACCCGAGTATATTCTCACCGCGGGGCAAAAGGGAATCGGCCAGAGCCAACTGGATGAAATCGAGTGGGTCAAATCGGGGGTTTAGGCAATCATGAATAAAACGTATGATGCGGAGCGCCGTTTATTCATCAAAAATTGCGCGGCAGTGAGCGGCGGATCGCTGCTGGCCTCCCTGCTGCCCGCTCCGGATTTATTTGCCGCGGCTTCCCCGGGCGTTGACCGCGCCTTTGAAGCCCGCTGGTACGAGAAGCTGCCCTATAAAAAAGTTAAATGCAAACTTTGTCCCCGGGAGTGCGTGGTGGATGACCGGGAAAGAGGCTATTGCGGCGTCCGCGAGAATTGGGATGGCGTCTATTACAGCCTGGTCTATTCCCATCCCTGCACCTATCATATCGATCCCATCGAGAAGAAGCCGCTTTTTCATTTTCTTCCCGGTGCGGCGGCTTTCTCCCTGGCAACCGTGGGATGCAATGTGGACTGCAAGTTTTGTCAGAACTGGCAGATTTCCCAGACCCGTCCGGAACAGGTGGACAATTTTGACCTCTCCCCCAAAGAAATTGCAGAGATGGCCCGCACCGACCGCATACCGGTCATCGCCTGTACCTATTCCGAACCGGTGGTTTTCAGCGAGTATATGCATGATATCGCCCGCGAGGGGAATGACCGGAACATCCGCAGCGTGATGATCAGCAACGGCTACATTCAGGAAGCGCCCATGCGGGAACTGGCCAAAGTTCTCACTGCCGTCAAAATAGATTTGAAAGCATTCACCGAAAAATACTACCGGGAAATCGTCGCCGGCGAGTTGAAACCGGTTTTGGATACCCTGGTCCTGCTGCGCAAATTGGGCATCTGGACGGAAATCGTTTACCTGATGGTGCCAACTCTGAACGATTCGGACCGGGAACTGAAACAGCTCTCCGTCTGGATCGCCCGGAATCTGGGAAAGGATATGCCCGTTCATTTTACCCGCTTTTATCCCCAGTACCGCATGCAGAACCTGCCTCCCACCCCGCTCAAGACCCTGGAGAGGGCGCGGGACATTGCGCTGGGTGAAGGTCTGCACTATGTTTACGTGGGAAACGTCCCCGGGCACGCCGGAGAGAACACCTATTGTCCCAATTGTCAGAAGGCGCTCATTCGCCGCAAGGGTTTCTTAATTATGGAGAACCGGCTTGAAAACGGAAAATGCCCGGACTGCGGTGCTTCTATTCCCGGTATCTGGACCTGAAAAAGAATATATTTATTTGCTGATTTTTCGGGAATATTATATTTTGTAATTGGATATTCATCGTTTATGGTGTTTCTTGCTTTAATCAGGGGGAATTAAATAATGAAAACAATGAAGGAGGTGATCTGGGTGATACTATTTTTGAGCGGGTGGCTGAATGCCCAAAATCCCGCCCCGGTCAGGGAACCCGCTGTTGCGGGGATGTTTTATCCGGATGATCCCAAAATCCTGAATCAGACGATCGATGAGTATTTGTCAAAAGCCGGGGTCGTGGTTGAGGGAGAAATCGCGGGATTGGTCTCACCTCATGCCGGTTATGTCTATTCAGGGCCGGTGGCCGCCTGGTCTTACCGTCAGATCCAGGGCAGGAATTATGATGTGGTGGTTGTTATCGCGCCCTCGCATTTTGAGCCATTCCGCGGCGCTTCTGTTTTCGGGGGGGAATACTACAGCACGCCGCTGGGCAAAATCCCGGTCGCGCAGGATATTGTCCGGCAGCTTGCCGATATTTCACCGCACGTGCAGATTTCCGAAAAGGGGCATCACATCAGCTTCTCCGGCCGGGGAGAGCATTCCCTGGAGGTTCAATTGCCGTTTCTGCAGCGGGTATTGGGAAATTTCCGGCTGGTTCCTATTGTTGTTGCGGATCAAAACTGGTACGCGGTGAAAGATCTGGGCGAGGCCCTGTCCGATGTACTGAAGGGCAAAAATTTCCTCATCGTGGCTTCTTCGGACCTCTCCCACTATCACTCCTACAATACGGCGTACAAACTGGACCACGAGCTGCTCGATCTTTTTGCTTCTTTCAAGTATCAGAAGCTGGTGGAAGACTGCGAGGCCCGGCAGATCGAGGCCTGCGGTTACGGGCCGATTGCGGCAATGATGTATGCCTGCTCCAAACTGGGATATTCCAAAAGTAAAGTGATTAAATACGCTACCTCCGGCGATGTCCCGCTCGGGGAAAAAACCAAGGTTGTCGGGTATATGAGCGGAGCGGTATACAAATAATGGATTTTTTTAACTGTGATTCCGGATTTTGATGTCAGGTAAAACCATTGAACATTTCCAGATTCTCCGCGAACTGGGCCGGGGAGGCATGGGCATTGTCTATCTTGCGGAGGACAAACGGCTGGGCCGCAAGGTAGCGCTCAAATTTTTGACCGATGAGAACCTCAGCCGCGAGAAAATCCTGAAAGAAGCACGGCTTGCCAGCCAGTTGCAGCACCCCGGAATCGTAACAATCTATGATGTTCTGGAAAACCCCTCCGGTACCTGCATTGTCATGGAATATGTGGAAGGGGATTCCCTGGAGCACTTCCTGAAAACCCACAGGATAGATATCCCGTTTGCCCTCAGATTGGCCCGTCAGATAATAGAAATTGTTGCGGACGCCCATCAGTATAATCTGGTTCATGGGGACCTGAAACCCAGCAATATCATCATCACACCGCAGGGGAAACCCAAGCTGCTGGATTTTGGGCTGGCCGGCCTCATTTCGACGCCGGCTGACACCCTGTCGATCTCAGGCACCTTTCCCTACATAGCGCCGGAGAAGATTATCGGTTCCCCGAATACGGAACAGACCGATATCTATGCCCTTGGAAATATTCTTTACAGACTGTTTACCGGAATATCCCCATTCGAAAAAAGCCATCAGTCGGCGCAGATTTATGCGATTATGCATG
The DNA here is from genome assembly GCA_037381445.1 of Calditrichia bacterium. Taxonomy (GTDB): domain Bacteria; phylum Calditrichota; class Calditrichia; order RBG-13-44-9; family RBG-13-44-9; genus JARRQT01. The sequence continues at coordinate 14,462 of JARRQT010000120.1, read as the reverse complement.
ACATCCCCAGGTCCCCGAATCAATTAAATAAAAAACTTCCGGCAATCCTGGGCGACATCATTTTGCGCTGTCTGGAAAAGGAACCGAAATCCAGATACACTTCCGCAAAAGTCTTGTTATCGGACCTCAATGCCGTAGAACTCAGCGACATTCGCGAAAAACCCGGAATTTCACCTAAAGCCATCTGGACCAATCTTTCTATTTTCGTTGTTATTTTCGCCGTTTTGACATTCCTGTTCATTAAAATTCAGAAGGCACCGGAACCGGTGAAGTCCATTGAAGAGATTTCCCTTCCGAAACCCACCCGGTTGAGCATTGATTATAAAACTCCCAATGAACAGGACATGACCACCCAGACCCGCTTGCTGGGCCTGATCGAGGTCTTGCAGGACCAACTGGAGCGCGTTTCCGGCCTGGATGTTATTTTAAAAAAGCCGGTTATCGAAACAACACTTGACACCAGCGGCACATCCAATAATGCCGAAAACAGCCTGCAAATTGACCTGGTCAAGGAGAATGACAGTTATAAAATAAAGTATGATTTAAGCAACTCGGACAATTCCCGCCGTTACAACTCATCTCTGAACTGGAAAAATTTTGATGACATCTTCTGGGTCAGCAATAAATTACTTTCAGGTATATTTAAATTTTTGATAGATAAGAAAGTTATTCTTAAAAATCCACCTGAGGATATTCAAAAGAATTTGCTTACTTTCCGTTATTTCTCCCATGGGCTCTATCAGTTTAAGGAGAAATATTATCAATTTGCCATCAACAATTTTAATGAAGCGCTATCCATTAATCCCTTTTTCGCCCAGGCCCATTACTATAAAGGTTTGTCCCTGTTTAACCTGCAGCGATACCGCGATGCACTAAAAGAATTTTACGATGCCCTTCCCGAGGCAGGTAAACAAAATGCCATTGACTGGGAGACTCAGGTTCTTAGTAAACACGATGGAGATAAAAGGTATATTACCATAATGACCCGCAAGAACAACAATCTGGTGCCATCCGGACTTTACCTTTTTCATAAAAGAAGCGATAATATATTCCAGCTTGTCAATTCCGGGTCTCAGTTATTATCATGATATTGGTAAGATGGAAAAACCGGAATATTTTGTTGAAAACCAGATGGATGCTGCAAACCAGTTTTCATACTGAAAAATGGTCAATGATAGGCAAGTACAGTTATCCTTTTTTTGTGGACCTTCCATTTTTTTATCTTATCAATCCTGATTCTAAAAAGCTCGTAAAACTTGAAGCGACGAAAAACAAAGTTGTCTCATCAATAGACATCCCATATTCAAATGACGTCAAATATCGATCGCTATATTTGACGTCACAGCAAGACAAATTAATTTTGTCAACCCGGGATTTATCAGCAACATACCTGGTGGATTTAAAAAACTTCACTATCCAGCAGATCCACGATAAAATTGCCACAATGCCCGGCAAGAAAAAATTTCCCCAATTGTATAAGGATTATTTTTTATACACCAATGGAGATACGACCAGGGTCGCGGTGGTGGATTTGCTGAACTGGAAAAAAATTGCTGACATTCCATTATTAAAAAATGATAATTATGCTTTTGAATTTGGCACCTCTCGAAATAACAAGACTATAATCTATAAAAATGCTCTGTTGGTGATCCAGCCCGATACCTGCCTGCATGTTTATGAATTTGGGAAAAATAGAAATTTGACCCAAACGGCAAAATTCGCGATTCGATCTTTGGCAGGAGAATATAAAGCTATTGAGGCAAAATTGGACTTTTTTAAAGGAGAAGTATTTTTATATAATAAAACAAAGAATATATTGATGGACCTCAGGGTGGATGAACCACCATCCGTTCATTCATTTGAGACCAAATCGGATATTTCGCAGATTTTGATCAATACCAGGGATTTTTTTATCGCCAGCGACGCCTCCAATATTTTTCAAATAGACAAAAATCTTTTAGGCGTTAAATTAGGAAATTATTATTATTCGGTAAAAAGAAACATCGCCATTTTGAATGATAGGGGAAATAAGAGGTTAATCTTTTATCAACCCGCAACCCGGAAATTGCTGGGATTCTACCCTTACCAATCTAAAAGATACTTCCGTTTTTATTATCAGAATAATCATGTGTATTTTGTTAGGAACGGCCATTTTAAGAGCCTGGACATCGATGCTTTTATCCGGCGCAATCCCCTTCATATCGCCAATATCTATGATTATATCGCCCAAAGTTATTATGAACTGGGAGATTATGATAATGCGATGGATATCAGCGGGAAGGTACTTACCGAATTCCAGCCCAACAGCGCTCCCAGCATCATTTTGCAGGGCAAAACTTTTTTCAGGAGGGAAGAATACAGCCGCGCTGCCGACTGTTTCTTAAAGGCTTTCAGTCTTTTGCCGGAAGACAACGCAAACAAAATCGCCATTGAGAATGACCTGTTTAACAGTGGTCTTTATATCTGGTCAAGAAATGTCGACCTTGCCGAGGGCCACCGCTTGCTTGAGGTCTTACGGGACGGCATTCTTTTTACGGATTCAAAGTGGTTTCGCAAAAACGAGCTGGTGAAACTGGATCTGGAAACCGGCGATATTATCTGGAAATACTCCTATCTCTATCATTTCAAGGGCCTCGCGCTTACTCCCCGTATGCTGGCTTATTCGGAATGCAAATCTCCATCGGGGAGTTGTTCATATGGATTGCTCAATCTGGACAAAAAGGAAGAGGAGATGCGGCTGCCTTCGAAAACCGACTTTCGCATTGAGCCGCAGTTTTACAAATATTCGGACAGCAGCATGATAGCCTACTTCAGAAAATCAGATTATAATCCAAGCAGATTGGAATTCATTGATATTAAAAAGAAATCCGTACAGAAGATTTTTGATTCAAATGAATTAATCTCGGATCCCTTCATCTATGATAATACAGTCTGTTTTTTTACTCCCGCTATGTTCTATTTTTATGATACCGAATCGAACAAATTGTCTTCCCGCAAATATGATTTTAAGGAGAATAGGAACGGTACAATATTTCAAATTTTAAATGTCTCTCATGGCCGCATTTATGTTTCCACGACTAAAAACGAGATATTTGAAGGACGGTGGGGGGATTTAAGATTTTCGAGAATGGCGAAGGCTTCAAAAATATTCCCGGGAATTGCATATAGCACTAACAATAAAATTGTCATCTTTGCCAAATCGGGAAACATATCCCTGCAATATGAAAACGCGGCCAATATCAAAGATATAAGCATTCAGGGAAGTAAAATTTATTTATTAGAACCAGACTATATTACCTGTCTTGAAAACAAAAAGATGACGGAGAGATATCCGCTGCTGTGGACGGCCATTAATTTCCGGATTCAGGGGGACCGGGCTTATGTCCTGAGTTCGGCCGGCAAAATCTATGCGGTCGACCTGAATTGGCGGCCAAACAAACTAAAAAAAGACTTGATTTTAAGCCTGAATTAAAATATATTTTTCGCGCTTTAACAACGGGGTCGTAGTTCAGTTGGTTAGAACGCCGGCCTGTCACGCCGGAGGTCGCGAGTTCGAGTCTCGTCGGCCCCGCTCCCAGAGTGACCGTAACAAATCCCTTATGTTGCGGTCACTTTTTTTATGACGTTTGTGCAATTACCTTATCAACATGATTCCTTAAAATCGGAATTCTCTGACCACAGAAATTGCGGTAACGGCATTTCTTTCAGCACAAAAAAATTGCCCCGGGTAATCATTCACCCGGGGCTTTTGCTCGCATCCGGAACCGAATCGGTATCGCAATAATTATCACGCTACTTCATAAAGATCACATTTTTGGTCTGGATGTTGGTTTCCGTTTTCAACTGGTAAAAATACAATCCGGAAGCCACGCTCTGGTTCCTGTCATCCTTTCCGTCCCATCTGAATTCATGTGCCCCTTCCTTTAGATTCCCCTCAAATAGGGTTTTAACTCTCTGACCCAGCACATTGTAGACAAACAAAGAGACCTTTTCATTCTTGGCCATCGCTACTTTAATGGTGGTGCTTGGATTAAAGGGATTGGGATATGCCGAATAGAGAACATTAGAGCGAATCACATTGCCGGTATTCTCTCCGCCGATGGAGGTCGGATCCAGTGTTATCTCGAGATTTTTGACGTATAATCCGGTACTATTATTTACATCCACACTGGTCATATAATTTTCGTAACCGGGAGCCGTGGCTAACAGATCATATTGACCAAAAGACTCTATCGGCAAATTGAACTGCCCTTTGGCATCGGCATAATCAGCAGAATACCAGTTGTCAGTGTCGGCCTTTTTAACCAGCAGCGTAATATCTCCCTGCAGCTGGTTTGACACAGTCACCTTCCCACTGATCATACCAATAGAATTGGAAAGATTGTTCGTTGGTAATGTAAAATCTATGGTTTTGTCGGCATCCATTGTGATGATCGTGGCATCTTTCCAGCTATAGGCGTTGTCGTAGAAAATGGGAATATATCCCGGGAATCCCCAAGCCTGCAGAATCACCTTGGCGTCTTGCGGTAATCCGTCAATCTGGTATTTGCCTTCGGCATCGGTTTCCGCGTATTTGCATTCATCCCCATAGTGTGCAATCACCGCGCCGTAGTCCGGAGCTTGTCCATCCTCGCCCAGAACCATACCGGAAATGCTGTAGGTGTTGGCAGAGGTAACAGGAGTTAAGCTGAAGTCGATTCCTTTGGCAGTGTCGCCCGCCAGAATGGTAATGGGTGTGGCGCTGAAGAATGATGATTGATCATCATAGAATTGAGCAAAATAGCCATCTTTCTTGGCATACCCAATAACCGTCACACTATCCAGGAAGGTCTTACCGGAAACAGTATAGTATCCATCGGCATCCGTCATCACTGCCGGCAAATGATAATGATGCAGGGTGTCATGATAGTTAAATCCGATATTCTCTCCCTCGAATCTCACCTTTGCGCCTTCAATGGGCTCACTTGTTTCCGCATCCATCACCCGGCCCGTTACGGTAATTTGAGAGATTCCAAGATTGGAAGGAAAGGCAAAATCGATGCCGCTGGTGTCCTTTGCGGCATCCACAATAGTCGCTTCATCCGGGGACAGAACATCACCATAATAAAGCGTATAGGGCGTGCCGTTCAATATTCCGGTGCAGCTCAGAAGATACTGGCCGGACAGCACATTAATTTTGTAGTTGCCGGAAGTATCCGCCAGGAACGAAGATGACCGGAAGGTGGAATCCACGCGGGTCGCTGCAAAAAACACCATATCGAACATTTCAAAATTATAGACCGTTCCGGTAATCTTGACAAAATTATTGGACGTCAAATCAATGGACAGATTGATAGTATCCCCGGCAGCCACATATAGTTCAGAGCTCCAGTAAGGAAAATATTTCTCTCCGTATGGGATGTATAAGAAGTAATTTCCATGGACAATGTCAAGCGAGAAATCTCCGTTGGCATCCGTGGTTGTGGAATAGGCTACCAGACTCAACCCGTCAGCTTTCTTCAATTCATTTGAGAAATCTATACTTGGTATCCGGATCAACTGGACTTTCGCGCCTTCAACGGGCTCTCCGCCCAAAGTAACATTCCCTTTGATCATCGCATCCGGCGGTTTACGTGTAACCGAGATATTCTGCACGGTTGTCTCTCCGCTTGTGATTACCACATCAGTCAAATTCAACTGTTGATAGAGACTCGTATCGAGCAGTGAAATGGTGTAGGTGCCTTTCATCAGGCTCATATCATAGTATCCGGCCGAGTCAGTCATTACGGGTATTGGAATGGGAAGAAGATTATTGGAGACCGTCAGAACAAGATGCGCCAGCGGTTCGCCAGTCGATTCCAGCGTCACCTGACCGGTTAAAGTGCCGGTACCGGGAAATTGGGCCTGCGCGAAACCGACAAACAACAGGACTGCCAAAAACGGGATAAAAACGCTGAACTTTGTTGCTTTATATTTCATACGTCACCTCCAATTAAGTTATTTTATAAAAATTAAGATCAATAATTGTACCAGCCGCTCAGGGATTCCGCGCGAAATCTGACATTTTTTTCAACTTGTTTTTAAAGGATTTACAGATATTATTCTCGGGTATTTGGATGGCGGGAAAATCACGGGTTTTTGCTGCTATGAAATCTTTGCATTTCTATGAAAATATTTCGTAGTTATAGCGCTTTGCTCAATTTAACAGTAAAGGATTTGCCGGAGGGAGAGAGGCGAAGAGAGATATCATGTTTCCTGGTTTCGCCGCGATAGAAATCATAAAATGCGTAGAGATTAAATACAGCGTAGCTCACCAATAAATAATTGCGAATTTTATAGGCGGTATCGTATTCGTCATAGAGATGCGGGAAATCTCCGTTCCTGCCCGCGGAAAAATAATCTTCCCTTTTTTCCTCCGCTCGAATGGCCGAATAAACAATTCCCCCTATCAAAAGGGAAGAAACCGCCGAAAATATTATACCCTTCTTTTCTCTTCCGGTCATAAGGTGAGCACTCCCCGGAAAAACAATTGAAGACAAGAGATATGAAAACCTGGGAGGAGCAGGATATGTCTGCACAATTGCAGGCTGGGACATCACCTCCGGCTCTTTGGGAATTTCCGAAGGTTCTGCGATTTTACTTTTTATATTATTGATAAAGTCGATGATCTTAGGCGATACTATTCTGGGATCGGGCTTAAAATCCGGGCAGCAGGACAGCAGGTCCTCCACCATATTTTTTGCGGTTGAAGTATCGCTCAGGGCAAATAATGCATCGATCATAAATTGATAAATTCTGATGCTATCTTCTTTGGTAATATATGATTCAGTTAATAAAAACTGCCCTTTCTCATACACTTTCTGATATTCGAATTTTCTTAGATCATTTTCCAGCGATTGAATTTCTGATTGGAGATTCTGAGAATAAAGTTGCGAAACGAGCATAAAACAGAAAAAGATAGCAAAAGGCAGTTTGTTCATTCTCCGTCTCTTTTCCTTTTCGGTGAATTATCGTTCAGCACAATGTTCTTTTTAACAAGATCTTCCCCATTCCAGCAAAGCGTATCCTCCCATGTTTGAAAATACCGATTTTTAATTTTAATTGAGTGATTTTCCCGGGAAAGATATATGGGCGTTGATAATGGGGTGATGCCCATAAATTCGCCATCCACATAAACTTCGCCCCATGGCACTACCTGAAGATCCAGACGATAGAAGATGGAATCCAGTTTAAAAGTGAAAGTGCTGGTCCTATTTGCCTCCACGGTGATTGAATCAGACCACGTGGGATAAAGGGGATTTTTCAGGGAAATGAGATATTTCCCCGGCTCAATCGCCAGGGGCGCCGCCATGGGCGTCATTTCAAAAAATTGATAGTTGAGATAGATTCGGCACCAGGGCCAGGTTTTGATCATCAGGCTGGTTTTTCCGAAATCCGGAATAACGGGATTGGATTCGGTTTTATCAGAAAATTTTTCTTTCTCCCCGGCCGCCCGCGCGTGATAGAGAAGGTTTCTTTGGCAATGGGATCTCCTGACCATGTCCAGACCTTGAGACCCAATAACAGGGGAAAGATAATCGCCTTTCGTTTAATATTGGTATAGCGGAAAGGGGTTCGCTGCTGTAACTGCGGGATATCTGAGATAATATTGCGGGATTTCATTTCAGCGGCCACCTCCTGGGCATTCTTCGGTCTTTTCGAAGCATCCTTTTGAAGCAGCATAGAGACCAGGTCAGAAAACCACTCCGGTATTGTATCTCGGATAGAATTAATGGGAAGCGGCTCAAGCGTTAGAATTCGGGCAAAAATCTCCCCGTATTGTTCGGCGTAAAACGGATGAATGCCGGTGGCCAGTTGATAGAATATGATCCCCAGGGTAAAAACATCGCTGCTGGCAGTAATCTGCAGATTATTGATCTGTTCGGGGGACATGTAAAGTGGCGTGCCATTGAGATCGCCGTTCTGGGTCATGCGGACCTGAGAGGCTTGAAAAGAGGTCCCGAAATCGGTAATTTTTATTTTTTTATTTCTTCCGATTAAAACATTTTCCGGTTTCAGGTCTCGATGGATATATCCCTTCCGGTGAAGCACAGCCACGCTGGCTGCAATCTGATAGGCAATATCCAGAATCTCTTCATCCATAAGTTCATGGGATTGGAGATATTGCGCCAGATTCCATCCATCTACAAACTCCATTGCGATATAATATCGGCCCTGGTCTTCACCAAAATCGTAGATGGAAACAATAGACTCATGGTCCAAATCAGCGACTATTCTTGCTTCCCTCTCAAATCTCCGGATCAATCCGGCATCCAACCCGGAATAAATTTTCAGGAAAGTTTTCCGTCCCAGTTTCTGATGAACTGCCAGACATGCCTGTACAGCTCCTTTATCATACAATGTTTCCAGAATTTTATAGCTGCCGATGCTGTTCATACTTGTTTTTCCTATAATCCCAGCTTTTTTGCTTTCATTTGCAGGGAACGCAGGGAAATCCCCAGACTCCTTGCCGCCTGGGACTTGTTGCCGTTGAATTGGCGCAGGCGGCTCTCAATCAATCGGTTTGAATATTCTTCCAGCGTCCCCGAAAAGGGAGCCTCGGCCTCATCGAATTCAATGTCCTCTTTGCTTATTGTTTTATTATTCGCCAAAATAACGGCCCGTTTCAGTATATTTTCGAGTTGCCGCACATTGCCCGGCCAGTTGTAGTCCATCAGCTTTCGCAAGGCCGGTTTGCCTATTTGATGTGTTTGATCGGAGGAATTTTTCAAAAGAAAATGCCTTATCAGCAGCGGGATATCAGATTTTCTCTCCCGCAAAGGCGGAACCTTAATATTAATCACATTCAGCCGGTAATAAAGATCTTCACGGAACCTACCTTTTCTGACAAGATCGCTTAGATCACAATTGGTGGCGGCGATTATTCTTACATCTACTTTTCGGATGGTATTTTCTCCCAGCCGCTTAATCTCTTTATTTTGCAGAACACGGAGAAATTTTGTCTGCAATTCAGGGCTCAGGTCGCCGATTTCATCCAGAAACAAAGTGCCGCCATTCACGGCTTCAAAGAGGCCCATTTTGTCCGAATTTGCTCCCGTGAAGGCCCCCTTTTTATATCCAAAAAGTTCACTTTCCAGAATTGTGCCGGGGATATTGCCAATATACTGGGCAAGGAACGGATTATCGCGTCTGGGGCTCAATTCATAAATTGCCCTGGCTATCAAATCCTTCCCGGTACCATTCTCACCGGTGATGACCACAGATATATCGCTTTTGGCAACTTTATGAATGATTTTGAAGAGTTCGATCATTGGCATCTGTTCCAGAATCAATGAAGCTATGGGGGTGAAAAATGAGAGCAGCTGCCGGGTGGGCTCGTTAAACCCCTGACGGTTCTCACGGCTGTCAAAATACAAAATCCCATAAACGCGGTTCTCAATGATAAGAGGGAAAGCCAGCACCGCATGAATATTGCTGATCAGTACGCTTTCCGCTCCCCGATAGCGATCGTCCGATTGAATGTCGAAGGAGAGAACGGCTTCTTTTTCCTTTAGGATTTTTTGAAAGATAGTGTTTGAAAATTTCGGAGAAGATGAATTGTTATTGCCGCTTTTTTTGATTGTACGCGGGACGAACTCATCAGCAATTGAATCATAATAAATAAATGCACCTACCTCGGCCCCGGTCTCCTTCATGAGTTCGGATAAAATGATCTGCAGTATATCATTCTCCTCCGTGACACGAGTCAGTCTGCGGGTGAGATTATAGATAATTTCAAGCTGCTCCGCTTTTAGCGAATCGGATTTAAAATCCATTTATTGGGCCTGTTTAATGTATTGAAAATTTAGTGCATTCGACTGACAGATATTGCCGATTGCATCTTCGGCCTGCAATATCCATAAATACCAGCCCGCTGCAAGGTTATCAAGAACTGAAGGATCATTTAACATAAATTGATCCGCTGTCGATGGTATCGGGCCAAATTTCCCTATTCTTTGAATATTATCATTCAGACTGTAGAGGACAATGCTATAAGAAAAGGAATAATCCAATACCAAAGGCTTCCAACTGAACTTTATGCTGTCTGTCTCTGCCTGGTTTAGATTAGGCGACAAAGGATCTAATTTTTCATTTATAACCCGCCTGATGGAATAGGGCAGCGATATCAGGCTATCATTATTCAGATTTTTAACGATACAATGAAAGTTGAGTTCAGGCAGTTCCTCCGGCGATAAATTCCCCGGTAAGTTATTGATGTTAAATTTTGTAGAGTATTTCCCGGATTGCGCATCAAACCCGAGCGATTCCCTGAAATTTCCGGATTCAGCCACTAGGTAAACTGACACAATATCTGTAGGTCCGTCCGGATCCGATACATCACTTTCCAGTGCCAGATATGTCAGATTGCTCGAATTATCGCGAATTGAGTAGAATTTAGCAGATTTGATTTGTGGAACGGCATTCAGATAGAGATCCTCATTATTGATTAGACCGTTTATTTTAAAATCAACATTCGCGGGAAAATATCCGGTCCCTGAGGCCGATACAAATAAAGATTCCACAGGCTCATGCTCAAACACAACAATGCCATCACTGTCGGATAATTTAAACATATTTAAATTCATAATTTCCACGTTAATGCCGGAAATTCCGGAATTAGGAGGATACAAACGGAGAACATTAATTCGCGTTTGATTTGACTTTATGTAATTTCTCGATTGAGGATCAAGAGGATTTAATCGCGGCGCCTCGCAGGCAGTCATAAACAACAGGAAAAATGTGAAGATGATTAGTAACATTCTCATAAAATTTGAAATCTTCTTTCTGCTGATTATCCAAAATTAGATATCAAAGAAAAAAATCCGATGTAAAACCAAAGATACAACACTAAGAAAAAACAGGGTGTTGTTCTACTTCAAAAGGGAGATATGTTTTAGACCTGAGAAACGGAATGCTAATCAAAATCGGTGATGCATCTTAAATATTCCGGGCAAAACGAATTAACCAGTATAAGGACAGATACGAATTCGTAGTTAGTTGCATATTTATAGAAATTTAACCCATTATTCACTTGACAAATTTAAAAAGAAAGCTCCAAGTACTGCTTCGCTTTTTTGGTCTATCCATATAAATATTACATTTCTGCTCCGCCTGTTATAGTGATTTGCGCCACGAAATCGGATGTAGCATTGTTGATATTATTTCATTATGTAATCCGGTTTCAATTTAAAATTAAATATTGCACTTATGTAACATTTATCAATAGGGATGTGATTAGGTTCGGCAATATTATATAAAAATGTTTTAGGATGGTCCGAAAATGGAAAAAATCAATAAAGGATTCGTTTTACTGGTATTTTTGCTTTCCGTAGGTCTGGGACTGGGCCAGACTTATCATTCGATAACCATGGACGGCAGTAACGATTTCACGGCCAATTATGAAGAATTCCCCACCAGCACCCCGGGTTATAAAGCATACTGCACCTGGGATCAGGACAACCTGTATTTGGGATATTCCGGCCCAAGATTAGTTTGGCAGGAAGATGACACCTCCAGAATTTATAAGCAGTTTATGTGGTGGTATATTGATACCGATCCGCAATCAGATCCGGAAAACGGAAATGGAATAGATACTTCCATGAATGTATATATCAATATCTTAACACCACCTCTTGTCTGGTACAATTTGAAGAGATGGGATCTTCCATTTAATGCAGATTACTGTCTGAATATTTCTTATCCCGGAACAAAAGGTGGACAATATCTCCTTGCTCAATATGCACCTGATTCGCTTGGCTGGGGCCACTTTCAATATCTCGACAGTTTATGGATTAATTCAGATACCCTGAGCGGATATATCGAAGCAATGCTTCCACGTAGTCTACTGGGAAATCCTGAAAGCATAAATATTCTGGGATATATTTTAAGCGTTGAGTGGACAAGTGAAGTTTATCAGATTAGTATTTATCCGCAAAGGGATATTGTGGGCACTTACGCCAGTTGGCCGCCCGGCTCATTAGATGGCGGCGACGGAGACAAAAAAACCAATGGCAGTCTTTCACAATGGTTTCATTATGATTTTGTGGAGGGAATAAATCCAAATGCATCACAATATTTTGCTTCCCATGGTGTCGCTGTGAACGCAAAAGTTTTTCTGGAAGGACCATACAGCAACGGGGTAATGAACACTGCCCTTCGTGATAACGGATATCTCCCATTGACCCAGCCCTACAATGCCGAACCATGGAATTACACGGGCACCGATAGCGTTGCTAGCATTCCCCCAGGGGTAGTGGACTGGGTACTGCTGGAACTGCGCACTTCTCCCGAGGCTTCCGGCCTTGTTGCTACAAAGGCAGCATTTATTAAAAATAACGGAAGTATTGTAGGTTTGGATGGACAGTTTCCCGTGGCCTTTGAATCGCTTCCTGACAATTATTATCTGGTTGTTCGCCACCGCAACCACCTGCCAATTATGAGTGCCAATTTAATGGCGCTGGATCACATGAGTGTATTATATGATTTTTCTGCCAGTCTGTCACAAGCCTATGGCATATCGGCTATGAAAGATTTGGGAGGAAGCATATTTGGTTTAATTGCAGCAGACGCTAATGGTAATGGGCAGATTCAGAATGACGACAAAAAATGTTGGATTGGGTTCTCAGGTACCTTGATACAGATCCACAAAAGCTTAATGCTTAGAGCAAAAAGCATAAAATTAATATTTTGAGGGCAGCGCCATGAAGAGATATTTCTTTCTAATAATTATTATTTATTGGGGATTAACATCTTCGCTGTTGGCAACCGGTATCATCTTCACTTTTGCAAACGGTCATATAACAGGTACTTCCCCTAAATTTTATGAATTTGATGTTATGGTACAAGGCGATGCTGCGGGAACAGGTTTTGGAGATGCTCAAGCATATATTAATTATAGTGTAGATGCTTTTGGAGCTGCGATATATTTAAATGACAGGATTACAGTAACAAAAGGAACGATCCTACAGGGTGATACTTATGGTACGCCAAATTATAGTATTGTGAATGTAACCGATAATTCAAGTTCACGCGTATCAATTACTACAAGTTTTGATGTGGGTATTCCAAACGAACTCACTACGAATCCAATATCCTTAATACATATTCGTATAATAATACAAGATGAATCAACCACAGCCGGCTTAACATTCGAACCTTCCCTTATGGTAGGACAACAGACAGAAGTCAATGGAACAAAGTATAGCCCTGTTATTGCCTCTGATGTTGATGACACTTCCCTGCCGGTGGAGATTTCAGCTTTTGATATATCAACAATTTCCAATGGCCTATTATTAAATTGGACAACCGAAAGTGAAATCAACAATGCCGGCTTTGAGATCTGGCGGTCAAACGAGGAATCAGGGACTTATCAGCTTTATTCCAGTTATGCAAATAATCCGTCACTATTGGGCCAGGGGAACTCCACCATGCGCCATGAATATCAGTTCCAGGACGGACTTGTGGTCGCCGGGCAGACCTACTGGTACAAACTGGCGGACGTGGATGTAAACGGAGAGAAGACTTTTCACGGCCCCGTTTCTGCAGCGCTCAGTTTAAGCCATTCAAGTCTCAATTCCATTTCAGCCGATATCCCTTCCCAGTTCAAACTGTATTCCAATTATCCCAATCCCTTTAATCCCGAAACCACCCTTAGGTTTGATATTCCTGTGCTGCAGAACAGCGAGTCCTCAGCGCAGCTGATGGTCTATAATATTTTGGGACAGGCAGTGAAAAGACTGTTTAACGGCAGATTGGGTCCAGGAAGTTTCGAGATCCGCTGGGACGGAAGAACCGATGCAGGAAATCACCTGCCAGGTGGGATTTATTACGCTGTCCTTACCGTAGGCTCCTATCGCGAAATCATAAAGATGACTCTGGTGAAATAGTCATACAGTACAGCCAATTTGTTTTGTATTATTAAAACCCTTTAAAATGATTGAGAGCAGATGGGTCTTCATCTCAGACAATCCGGACCGGCAATTCCTTCTTATAATTATCCGCGATTCAAAGTCTATTCGATTTTTCAAGTGCTCAAATCGATTTGAGAAAAGATACCAGTGGTTTATCTAAGTCATCCTTCCTGTTCATTTATAGCCGAGAACTCCCATTCCCATAACATTATTCTCCGATTCCTTCCTTCGAAAGCCGCCGCGCCAACATAATCCCGCTCCAATTTCAGGTCCAGAAGTTGCCAGATCTCCGAGTCCTCAAGTTCCGATTGCGAACGATTGAGTAGCGCGGATTTCCCGGGAGCAAGCGATACATCGAATGAATCAAGTGGGATGGAAAGCCCCTTCCCCCTCCCTTTAATATATGCCTCCTTACGCGTCCAGCAATTGTAAAAACCTTTTTTCCGGATTGCAGCAGGCAAGCTGGTGAGCTCCAGGATTTCATTTGGGGATAAAAAATTCCGGGCAATCTCCATTTCATCAAAATTCTTTCGT
>JARRQT010000119.1:0-10149 GCA_037381445.1 Calditrichia bacterium | reverse complement strand
AATCATCGATAGATAAAGGATTGTTGTCATCTCCCAAAAATAAGACCACATTCCCCGGAGGGATTCCATCAGTTGCCTGAAGATTGCTGACGGTTGCTGCTGCATTTCCCTGCAAATCCTGGTAATCTGTTTGCTGGGTAAAATTCAACAATGGTCTTTGGCTCCGGTTTAGTGCTGGGGTAACGTTTAAAGTACAACTTATGACAGTTTCTCCCAGGTTGGATACCGCATTTACAGAATAATTTGTGCCCCCCTGCGACGTTAAAGACCAGTTATCAATGGCATCGCCATTTACTGCAGGAACAGTCAGTTGTTCATCAAAGGTAACTTCAATGTGGGTAGGATCAATTGTCCTTGCTGAAATCAACTGGGGCGGGATATTATCCAAAGTTGAGATATAATCAATAGAAACGGCTGTATTGCCAAATGCCAATGTTCCATATTGGATAGCAAGCCTAATAGATTCGGTTGCAGGAGCATAAGGTGTTTCAGTACTGTTTGTGTATCCTGTTAACATGCCTCCATCAAAATGAAGGCTCGTCGGATCTAATGCCTGAATTGCATCTTGATTAAAATTAGTAAGTGAGTCGACTCCGCCTCCTACAGCGTCAGCATATTCAAGTCTGTAGCAAGCTAGTAGATTTCCTGTAAAACCCGTTCCAGAGCTGTCAATGTCCAGTCTCTCATTCAGTTGCACCACATGATCCCCTGAAAATTCCGAGAATGCAAACTGATCATCCGACAAATCAAGCATGGCAAAATTTGTTGGCGTCAGATCACCTTCTATGGTTACAGCCTGAGATGCTTTCACGTTAGCACCCTTTACAGAAAGAACAATTCTCGCAGAACGATCATTTTCTGTCAGTTGTTGTGGAATCACATAACCGGAGAGTGTTCCATCCGGACCAATTTGAAGGTCCTTTTTTTCAAGTGACCCGAAACTGTTTTTGCCGGATTCGTCCCGTACAATCATAACTGCTGACATAATTTCCGCATTAGCAGGGAAACCTGTTCCCCGTACCTCTATCCTGTCACCATTTTTGTAAATTGACTTTGCAGCTTTTACCGATAATTGAACTGTAGGCGTTAAGGTTGCTATTTTATTTGCCTTAGCAGCATATACCTGGCTGAACGAAAACCCAAAAACGACCAGAATGAGTAGTAACCTATGGCTCATCATCATCCTCCGTGTTGTAGATAATATCTCATTGATTCATAAATTCTGATTACTGCTTCTCCACTTAACATGACCTAAAAAGATTTATAAAGTTGACAATTTCTTTACTAACTAACAGACGGCACCTAAGGCAAAGAAAAGAAGTTGCCTACACCTCATCTCCCCATTTCAGTATATCGGAAAAGCTTCTCTTGTGCGGCTTTTGCGGTGAGAACGCCTCCATCAGGCGTTTTTTGAGTCCTTCTTCCGTCAGCCCCCGGGTGAGCACGCCGTTTTCAGCCATGGAAATCATGCCGGTTTCCTCGCTCACTACCAGGACAATGGCATCGGACTGTTCAGATAATCCCAGCGCGGCCCGGTGCCGCATGCCCAGGCTGGGATCAAGCTTTGGGTTTTCAGTCAGCGGCAGCTGGCATTTGGATGCCACAATAACATCATTCTGGAGGATAATTGCTCCGTCATGCAGCGGCGAGCGGGGATTGAAAATAGAGAGTATCAGCGCTTTGCTCACCTGCGCCTGCAGCGGTATTCCTGTTTCCACAACACTTCTCAAACCCGTGTCCCTCAGTAAAACAATTAAAGCCCCAAAATTCTTTCTGGATAGATCGGAGATCGCCCCAATCACCTCGTCAATAAATTTGGTGGTCGATACCTGCACGATTCTTCGAAGGATTGGATTCTGACCCATGTAAAGAAGCAAACGGCGAAATTCCGGCTGGAAAATAATAACAAAGGCAATGACCCATACGGTCTTTAGATTGGAGAAAATCCATGTGCTACCACTCATGTTTAAAAGCTCAGCAACAATAGAGATCAGAATGATAAAAAGCAATCCGATCATCATGCGCGCTGCCATGCTTCCGCGAAGGAACTCATACACCTTATAAAAAATGTATGCGACCAGCGCGATATCCAGAACATCAATTATACTGACTGATAAAAACCCAATTCTAAACAGCATAACTCACAATTTTCAATCATTATCGGGTAAATAAAATATTTCTTAAGTACTTTTTAAAACTTTTTAATATAAGAATCAAACGAACAAATTTAAAACTTTTTTCAATTATTTTATCTTTGTGAAATTCAATTATTTAGGGAAGGAAATTAGTTGAATTGCGGCACATTTCAATGGCTGCAGGTAAATATCAAATGACCAATTTTTAATTAATATTTATGCAGGAAATTCACCGGTGGCATTGAATCCACTATGCTTTGTTTTTTCGAACCGCTTCGCTGACTTTCACTATTCTTTGAATTTCATCCACATCGTGGACTCTTAGGATGTGACCGCCATTGGAAACCGCCATCGCGCAGGCCGCACCTGTTCCCAGCATTTTATCCAGCGGTGTATTCCCGGCAACCCGGCCAATGAAAGATTTTCGTGATGGACCCGCCAGCAGCGGAAAACCAAACGCGCGGAATTCCCCCAATCGACGGATCAATTCATAATTGTCCTCAAAACGCTTGCCGAATCCCAGCCCAGGATCCAAAATTATCTTCGCGATTCCCGAAGAAATTGCGTATTTGGTTTGACGCTCAAAGAATGCAGTAATCTCTTCCATCAGGTTTTCATATGTTGGATGCTTCTGCATATCCCGGGGCGTTCCCTTGATGTGCATGATAACAACCGGAACATCTGCCTCCGCGGCGACCTCCGCCATTTCAGGGTCAAAAGTCAGCCCGCTGATATCATTTATGATATCAGCGCCTTCTGCAACGGAACGCCGCGCAATTTCCGCTTTATGGGTATCGATTGAAACGGGCTTCCCTATACTTTTCCGCAATCCCCGCAGCACCGGTTCTACCCGCTGCCATTCTTCTTCCATTGCGACTGCTCCGGCGCCCGGTCGGGTGGATTCGGCACCGATATCAATAATATCCGCCCCCGCCTCCGTCATTTCCATCGCATGCCTGAGCGCCGCCTCCGGATCAAAAAATTGACCGCCGTCGGAAAAGGAATCAGGTGTCACATTCAATATGCCCATGATCAGCGGCCGATCAATAATTAGCATTCTGCCGCCCGGGAGTCGGTAATTCCAGCGATTTATAGAAATATTATTATGTAAAATATCTAATTCATCTTTGAGGTAATGAGGAAAATTTTCTGCCGCAGAGAAATTTTGCAGGACGGCATTCCAGTTGGGAAAAGAAATAATAATCTCTTTCTCTCGTCCTTCTCTCCCTTTCCAAAACGGGAAATTTAGCCTGCGAGATATGTTTTGGAGGATCTCATGCTGTTCAACGGAATACCCGCTGAATTTCAGCATCAGGGCAGGATTCAGAAAATCAGCCATAGAAGAATCGGCGGCTCCCGGATTGATATTACGGATTTCTTCGATATAATCTCGCATCAAGCTGGATTGCAGCCACCGGATCATCAGCTAATTCCCCTGCTGTTTCAGTTGCCCCAATGCTTCCAGGCATTCACGGATTCCTTTCATGGCCTGATCGGCATATTCATCGTTCTGCCCCTGCCGGTGCGCCACCCGGTATCTAAATTCTTTCAATGCCGCCTTAAAATCTCCCTTATCGCGGTAAATGGCGCCCAGATAGAGGTGGGAATCCAGGTAATCATCATATTGAATGGAGAGATCGAAATAATGCTGCGCTTTATCCATTTTCTCCCACTCATAGTACAAAACGCCGATGTTATAATTGATAAGGCCGTCACCGGGCTGCAGCGAATCTGCTTTCAGATATGCTTTCAGCGCATCGGGCCGCAGGCGCTGCTGAGCATAAATCTTTCCCAGCATCAGCCACACTTTGGGCGAATAGGGATTTATCGCCAGGTAGCGCCCGATAAATTCTTTGGCAACTTCGGGTGGCGAGGTGTAGGCAGGATTGCCTTTCAAAACCAGGTCGCTCCATTTCAACAGAATGGCCTCTTCCACCGGACAATAAATGAGAACCTGCTTGTAAATCTCGCTGGTTCGTTTAAAACCCAGATCACGGTAGCGGGAGGGGTGCAGAAAGGTAAGATTCAGCAAAACATCGATCTGAAAGGGATTCTCGGAATACATCTTTTTCAAAAACACCTCAGCAGCGCCATAATTCTCTTCCCAGATGTAGCTTTCCGCGACCATCAGGTCTGCCATGGGGCTTTGCGCCCCATCCCTGATTCTTTCCAGTATTTTATTGCGAGCGGATTCCATTTCCTTCTGCCACGGCAGAACCGTTTTTATATAGGCGTTGCCGGTCCAGGATTCCAGACTTTCTTCCCCCGCCAAGCGGATGCGGATGAACTGAGACCACAGCTCAAAATCCGGATCTGTCCTTGAGACATTACCTGTTGATTGCAGAACATCTTTCGCTTCCCGGTAACGGCGCTCATAAAAAAGATGTTTTGCCAAAACCAGCACGCTGTCCGATTCCTGGAATTTTGCGATCTTAATATTATTTTTGAAAGGGAAGTCCCTGCCAAAATTATTCTGTGCCCAGGTCACGAATTCTCTGAGATTTTGAAAATCAAACCGGCTCTCCTCTCTCTTAATGACTTTGCCGGAGGGAAACTCCTGCAACCGAAGGCTGGCATTGAAAGTGTCTCCATTCCGCTCAATTTTCCCCGAGAGCACCTTCTGCATGGGCATGTTGATATAAGCATTTATCATAAAATTGGAATTGTTCGCGGAATCTGACGGGGTCATGCGGTAAAACCAGTCCTGCGGAAAGAAATAGTCTTTCCGGTCCTTAAACGGCTGCAGCGAATTACCGAGAAGATCCGTGAAGTATTCTCCCAGCCAATTATTTTTCGAGTTGGACTGAATTAGCCCAACCGTATAGCGCTTATAGAGAAAGTGAGGAGGATTCGCCAGCCATATTCCGGTGTAAATCCCGGTGAAAAGCAGCAAACCAAAGACCGACCACCGTACAAAATGCCGGCGGGTAAACAACTCATTCACTCTGTACATAAACAGAAGGATCAGGAAGGTGACCACTAAAAGAAGTAATAAAAGAAAAAAACCGCCGGGAACATTACCCGATAAAAAAACAATCCATTTATCCATTTAAACCCCGGATGCAGCTGGAGTACAACCTAAATTAATTCATGGCAATTTAAATAAAACATGAAGGCCAGGAGAGGAGAAAATTTTTTATTCATGAAAAAGATGATTTATCTGCATCCTTTCCAGCGATATTTCCCCGCGGACTGCCTGAGTGACCGTTCTCACGGCATCCTTTTTCGATCCCCGCATGCTCACGCACAGTTGCTGGGCCTCCACAACCACCAGCACTCCGCGGGGATTTAGATTTTTCATAATCTCTTCGGCAATCTGATGGGTGAGCCGCTCCTGGATTTGCAGGCGCCGGGAAAACACGTCCACCAGACGTGTGAAGGAGGAGAAGCCCGCAACTTTGTTATCCCGGGGAATATATGCGAGGTGAACTTTGCCGAAAAAGGGCAGGAGGTGATGTTCGCACATGGAATAAAAGGGGATAGCTTTTATCAGAATCATATCATCTCCAACTTCCTCGGAAAATCCCGCTTCCAGCCCGGGTTTCTGATGGATTCCGCCCAGTATCTCTTCATACATTTCTGCCAGGCGCCGGGGAGTCTCTTTCAAGCCTTCTCGCTCCGGATTTTCTCCGATCCCTTCCAGGATAAGGTGCACACCTCTGGCGATTTTCTCCTGATCCATTTCGAGTCTCCTATAAAAAAGAGCCGGGTCTGTAATCCCGGCTCCTTCAATTTTTTATGAAAATCATTCTTTTGCTTTGGGCTGGCTGGTTTTCCGCCTGGAAGCCGTCGCTGTTTTCTTCTCACTATCGGCATTTCCACCGGATTTCTCTCGGGAGGAAGCCTCTTTTTGAGCGGAAGCGATATCGGCAGAATCCCCATCGTCATTCTTCTGCCCGCCTTCGGACGGCAGCAGGTCTTCCTGCAGCGGCGATTCCTTCTTACGGGAGGTACGCCGCGTCCTTTCCTTCGATATCAGATTTGTTGCCTGCTTTTCCGGAAGCTCCTTGCCCTCCAGAATCATATCAATTTCATCACCATCCAAAATTTCACGCTCCAATAGAATACGGGCCAGATTATGGAGATTTTCCATGTTTTCTGATAGCAGTTTTTTCGTTTTTTCTTCGGCTTTTGAAATAATGTCACGAACTTCTTCATCAATTTCCTGAGCGGTTTTTTCGCTGAAATCACGATGCTGAGCGATTTCACGTCCCAGGAAAATTTCTTCATCCTTTTTTCCGAAAGTTACCGGACCCAATTTTTCGCTCATCCCCCAATCACAGACCATCTTGCGGGCAAGATCGGTGGCGCGTTCTATGTCATTCCCGGCGCCGGTAGTCAACTGGTTCATTACCAGTTTTTCCGCCACCCGGCCTCCAAGAAGATGGCATAAGCGGATTTCCAGATATTCTTTCGAATAATTATGCCGCTCGTCAATCGGCAGATAGGAGGTCACTCCCAATGCCCGTCCACGCGGAATAATGGTTACCTTATGGACCGGATCGGATCCGGGAATCAATTTAGCCACCAGCACGTGCCCGCTTTCATGGTATGCCGTGCTTCGCTTTTCTTCCTCGCTGATGATCATGCTCTTTCGTTCCATCCCCATCATAACCTTGTCTTTGGCCGCTTCAAAATGCTCCATATTCACGGCATCGCTGTTGGTTCGCGCGGCATAAAGCGCGGCCTCATTCACCAGATTGGCAAGTTCTGCACCAGCCAGGCCGGGGGTCCCCTTGGCAATCACTTTCAGATCTACATCCTTGGAAAGCGGAATGCCTTTGGTGTGGACCTTGAGAATGCCTTCCCGTCCGCGGACATCGGGCCGGTCCACAACAATCTGCCGGTCAAAACGTCCAGGACGCAGCAGCGCTGCATCAAGCACATCGGGACGGTTGGTTGCCGCCAGAATAATCAAACCTTCTTTTGTGTCAAAACCATCCATTTCTACCAGGAGCGCATTCAGCGTCTGCTCACGTTCGTCATGACCGCCGCCGAGTCCGGCGCCACGCTGCCTTCCCACGGCATCAATTTCATCAATAAAGATGATGCCGGGTGCATGCTTATGGCCGGTTTCGAATAAGTCCCGCACGCGGCTGGCGCCCACGCCCACAAACATTTCCACAAAATCAGCACCGCTCATACTGAAGAACGGAACACCAGCTTCACCGGCAACTGCACGGGCCAAGAGGGTTTTTCCGGTTCCGGGAGGGCCAAGCAGCAATGCGCCTTTGGGGATTTTACCACCCAAACGATTAAATTTGGCCGGGCTTTTTAAAAATTCGATAATCTCCTGCAATTCTTCCTTGGCTTCATCACACCCGGCAACGTCATCGAAGGTGACTTTGGTTTCGCTTTCCATCATCATCTTCGCTTTGCTTTTACCAAAGGAGAATATATTGCGGCCGCCGCCACCTCCTCCGCCCTGCATCCGGCGGGCAAGGAAGACCCAGAAAGCAATCAGCAATATCCAGGGGAGAAAATTACCCAGAAAAACCAGCCATTCACTGGACGGTTTCACGAATTCAATGGCAATATTTTTAGCTTCCCATTGCTTAACCATCTCTTTGTCCACAAAAGGAAGAATTGTTTTAAATTTGGTGTATTCTATGGTTTTTCCATTGGGAAGGACATCCTGAAACGGCTTTTTTAATGTTCCGCGAAACTCATTTTCGCTGGTGACTACTTCCCCCTTCAGGATCATATCATTGTCCAGGAAATACTGATATTTGGAATAGGGGACGCTTCTTTCTTGAGTTTTTCCCATCGGAAAAATAGAAGTTAACAGAATAATGGCCATGATAATAACGATCCAGATCAGAATGGTTTTGGACCCCTTTTTCCACTGGAAATCGTTGTTATCCTGGTTGCCCCGCTTGGGCAACTGCGGCCTTTTTCCATTAAATTTAGGTTTTTTATTTTGATTCATGTATGGATTACCTTTTATTAATTGATACTACTCCTTAATCTGATAGATTGCATTCAAATTTCTTTTTTTCTGCGCAAGGTCCAGTCCGTAACCTATGACAAATTTATTATCAATTTCGTAGCCGATGTAGTCAATTTTCAGAGGCACAACAGCGCAGTCTTTTTTGACCAATAATGATACAAATTTTACGCTGGCAGGTTTCATACTTTCAATTCTTTGTTTCAGATAGGTCACGGAAAGCCCGGAGTCCACGATATCTTCCACAACAATAACATCACGGCCATGCAAATCGGCGCTGAAATCTTTAATCATGGTGATCTGTCCCGATGAAACCCGCTCATTCCCGTAACTGGATATTTTAATAAAATCCATCTCACATTCCACAGAAAGTTTACGGATAAGATCGGCCAAAAACAATACCGCCCCGTTCAGCACCCCAACAAAAATGGGTGTCTTGCCTTCATACTCTTTCGAAATTTCGTCTGCGATTTCCTGCACTCTCCTCTGCAGTTTTTCACTACTGATTAATATCTCAAAATTCATATCATCGATTTTCAATTCTTGTGGTTCCATTACCCTTCCGTTGCTAAGATTAAACGATATATTTTATTGTCCCTTTTTTGCACCTTATAGCGATCATTAATCTGAACGCCAACAATTGCCACAATCTCATTTTTATTTAACAGGACACAAATCCTGCTTTTTTCCGGCTGGCCAATTTTCATATCTGTGAGATAATCGCTTACCAGCCTTGAATGCTGGCTTCCCAGGGGCCTGAAGCGGTCGCCTGGCTGCCATTGCCGGACAAACAACGGAAACTGCAATTCAGTTCCGTTAATAAATTCTTCACTTTTGTCGGAATGGAATTGAACTTCATCCCAATCCACTTCAGAAATATTTAATTTGATGCCGCTCGCCGGAGTCTGATACCAGGCTCCGGGATAAATTTCGACACTATTGCCGGTTCCGGAATCGTACTCTGTCCTGTAAAAAATTACCAGATCTTTTTGCTTCGCAGATTCAATGGATGAACTCCAGCTGAAACGGGAACCAATCCTGCCCTGATCAAGCCAGTGGAGGAAATCGGCAAATTTATTATATGCAACCTTCTCCGGCTCTCCGGAAAGCATGCTGAGCATACGTTCGATCAGCCGGATTTTTATCCACGAAAAATAGAGCTTAAATCCCGGTATTTCAAGGCTCATTTTATTTTTGGAAATCCGCAAAATCCCTTTCGCCCGGAGTTCATCAATAGCTGCGTTCAGATAGGTGTCCCATTCTTCCAGAACGGACGAAATCTGTGCCAGATGCTGAACAGCCTGCGCATCATATCCGGTTTTCAGAACAGGTAATAATTCATGGCGAATTTTATTTCTCAGGATGGAAACATCTTCATTGGTCGCATCGGTTTGAAATTTGACAGAGTTATTCGCGGCATAATATTCTATTTCGCTTCTGGCGGCGAATAACAGCGGCCTTACCCACTTACCTTTCCGCAGACGGATTCCTGCCAGCCCCTGAATCCCACTGCCGGAAAGAAGCCTCATTAAAATGGTTTCCGCCTGGTCGTCCATGTGATGGGCGGTGGCAATTTTTTGATATCCTTTTTCGGAGGCAAGTTTCTCGAACTCGCTTTCCCGAATTTGATGCCCGGCCTCCTCCAAAGACAAACGGTGTTCTTCGGCGAATTCGGGGATCGAGCGGCGGATGAAGTAAAAGGGCAGGGTCAGGCTGTCCGCGGTCTCTTTGACAAAGCGATAGTCTGCTTCAGCCGCCGGGCCGCGGATGCAATGATGAAGATGAATGATGCCAAGATTTATTTTCAGGCGCCGGCGCCAGCTGTTCAGCAGGTGGAGCAAAACCATGGAATCCACACCGCCGCTCACCGCCACCAGCACATTGTCATTTTCTTCAAAAAGCTGTTTTCTGAGAGAAAATTCAATGAAGCGGCTTTTAAGATTGTCTTTCATATCTGAGGCAGGTTAAAAAAGAGTAGCGGCGCAGGGATTTGAACCCCGGACACTCGGATTATGATTCCGATGCTCTGACCAACTGAGCTACGCCGCCATCTTGTTATGGCAAAAA
>JARRQT010000118.1:10569-20732 GCA_037381445.1 Calditrichia bacterium | reverse complement strand
TATTTTGAAATTGTCACGGATGAACCATTATTACAGGGGAAACATGCCGCATAGGGCCTCCAGCCTCCTCCCGATCGATGCAAATCCTTAATGATATTCCCCCTAATCTTTTTAAAATGCTCCCCATTTCAGGTATAAGTAGAGCATAAGAAAGTTCAACCAAATCAACCCCGTTAAATGAGGAGGAGTAATTATGACGACGCAAACCGAAATCTTCATGTCATCCATGAATGAATTCCTGGACTGCCCGCTCCGCTATCGTCTTCACCATATCGGAGGCACCAAACCCGCCTGGCAGGAGTCACTTGCTTTGCACATGAGACCATCAAGCAGTTGATCTACTTGATGCATGACACCAAATGGAACATGAATATCGAACACTACTACCAGTATATCTTCGATTACTTCGAATTATACCGGGACAGCGAAAAGCGTATTCCCCTGCTGTGGATGGACCGGGAAAAGACATTAGAGGAATTTGAGAATGCTGCCGTCCGCATCCTGGAAGATTATCGCTGGCGGCGGGAAAACCGGGAGGCCCGGTGGCTCTATGCCGGACAGCGCTTCCGGGTGGAAATGGAAGATTTTATGCTAACCGGCACCATTGATCTGGTCCGGGAAAATCCGGATGGCACGATTGAACTCATGGTCTTTATTCCCGGGAAAAATCCGTTTCCGGCGGCTCGTCTTCACAATGACTGGCAACTCAACCTGATGACCTACGTCCTTTCCTCTGGCGAAATAAAAGGCGGTGATGAATGGGTCAAGCCAGCATTAATACCTGATTTCAGCAGTTGGAATTTCCCGGGGGCTGACAATGAAGGAGAAAGCAACGGCTGCCTGGTCCGCAGTGAAAAGGGTGAAATGGAGCTGGAGGTCTAATGATATGGACTCGGCGCAAGGCTGATCACCTTAATAGAATCAGTGTTTTCTGAAACAAAAAGTTCACAGGTTGAACTGTCGCTCACGCGGATTTGATATTTTTTGCCCACATCATTCTGTGCCTTGAGATAATCGAGAAAATCCTTTTTATACGTTTGACTCCAGAAATGCATAGGAATAATTTTCCGAGGTTTAAGCAGATCGATAAAAGCTTCGGCCTGGGAAATGAATTTTTGTTTCCCCTCAATGGTCATTAGCAAAAGATCATAATTGTCAGGAAAAATAGTCTTAATGTGATTTCTAAAATCTTCATTACTATTAATATTCATTATTTGTGCCTGGGCATCTCCTAAATGACAAATTTTAATTCCCTTATAGATAAATATGTAACTTGTGTTGCTCTCAACCTGGATGCTGTCTTCGGATGTGCGAACCGGCTTTATCTCAATTTCACCAATGGAGAGACTGTCCAAGCCAGTTAAAATGTGAGATACACCTTCGGGAATTCTATCCGGATCGTAATGATCGTCGTGATGATGCGAATATGTCATAACATTCGGTACCAAATCTCCAATGCTATAAATTGGACTATCCCACCCCCAATTGACCCAGGCATTATGGTGACCATAATCTGTAACAATTGTGATGCCGTTATCAAATTTTAAGACAAAGGCGGAATGTCCCAGATAATGAATGCTAACCACAGGCTCTGAGGATTGTATTTCAGAGACACCCAAATGACATATAATTATGATTATCAAAAGATTCAGGTATCCCCCAAACAAAGAAGATTGCATCATCGTGGTTTCTCCTTCTGGTTTGTTTATGCATGATTAAATTCAAAAGAATGCATCTTACCGCATTTATTCAGTATTTCTTCCGGACAACGTTTAACTTGGCCGCCACCTATATAAATTGTTGGCCGTTGTCCATCCCCCGGACAGTACTGCTTTATTTGTGTTCTATGAGGAGAAAATTCATCATTGGCATGATTTTCCCGAAGAATTCACCATTTTGCAGCCTCAGAAACCGCCGTTCCATGTCACCGGCTGTAACAAGCTCTATGACACGATATTGATGATCATTCACAAAATTTGCAATTTGCCCTGATTCAATGCCAAATTTAATCACCTCCTCCCGTAAGCCTGTCTGAATAAGATCCTGTTCGTGTTGTATTGTTTGAAAGTCAAAACATATACGGCTTCCGGCACCGGAATGGTTTTTCAATCGCCGCAGCATATTCGCCACAGCACCTTGTGACAAATAGAATGTCACCCCCTCCCACAAAAACAACGTTTGTTTACATTGATCATATCCGGATTGGAGAAGCATTTCGATAGGATCATCCGTCTCAAAGTCCATAGGAATGAACGAAATATGGTCATGGATCTCAACGTTATGCTTATAGAGACATTCACGCTTATGTTCCTGTGTCGGCTTCATATCTACTTCAAATATTTGGGTGTGGTCGATCTGCGCTTGAAATCGATAGGGGCGACTATCATATCCCGCCCCCAATATGACGATCTGTTCAATCATATTTTTTATCGCCTCAACGAATACCCCATCGAAATATTTTGTCCTGGCAATGACATATTCGTACATCCCTTTCGGTATGCGCTGCCTGATCATCTCTCGTGAGCCGGGCGTTCTTAGCGCAGCCTGCCGGTCCTCAGGTAAAAACAATTCAGCCAACTCATCATGACTTTGTACGGCTGGGTCAGTTTCATAATTTGATAATGCACGCAAGGATGCAATCGCTAAAGCTGTTTCAGATATTTTATCATTCATAATCATATTTCCCCATCTTATGCATTGCTGCAGGCTAATGACCAAGCCCGACCCACCGGAAGATATTACTGCAAAACATCCGTTCTCTTCTCAATATTTTGAAGATCAAAAGGCATCACGAGCAATTGGTTCGAAAGCCACTCTTGGGAGGCTGAACCGCCGCCTGATTATACGGGCTGAACAAATCTTTTAAATAGACAGAAGAAAAGACGGCCTGGATATTTCCAAGTATGTGACAATACACCGCGGTGGACTTCAATATATGTTTGGCGCGGACCATTGAAAGATTCAACGCCGCTGCGGAAATCACAAATCAGATCACCAGTATGCATTGGTTAAGGACAACTCAAAAGTAATATAAATTTTTCGAACAGGATTATTTTTTCCTGACCCTTTAGAACAAATATATGTTAGGTCAAAATTATCTATACATCTCTATGATTTTTTCCCTCACCTTCATTAAGTGGCCTGAACCCATCATTATGAATATTTTCCTGAACTGAAGTCTCTTTTCCTCTATTAACCTGATCAGCCAGAGATTGCGGTAGTTTGTTATCTCATCTCTGATAACATAGAGTGCACCATCCGGGTCATATAAAACTGAATCATAATCAATTTCATACCATCGTGAATGGGCAAAATCTGTTTTTGCATATGCTTGAGTTAATAGGTCAACAAATTGTTTATCTATTTTATTCGTACGACCTGATACTTTATCCAAGTGATTTAAATATTCTTCGCAATGCTGATAGATATCAACTATTTCCCTGGATCCGGCTAAATACCGCGACTTGTCACTATTCAACAATCTAAGCAGGTACATAGCGTAGACGGATTGAGCGTTATTTTTTGAAAGCAAAAATTCTAATTGCTTTTCGAATGGCGGTTCAATATCCTGAACAATTTTATTAGTCTTGAATCCTAAAAATGCAACAAATCGCGATTCGCCGCCAATTCTAATTGCTTCCTCTGCATTGCGGGAAACAACATTATTTCCTCCCTCAACCAGGACCAGATCAGGATCATACTGGAGAAAAGCATTCTCAATTTCACTGAAGGCGATATTTTCCGGATCGTACACATGGTTTTCCAAATAATACCAAAATAGACTTCTATCCGGGGTTCTGATTATCAAATGATTGTTTGGCTCGTTTGATTTGATGGTTGAAAAGGAACAAAAATATATAATGGCTAATGCCAACATGAGAAACTTTTTTATCATGTCTTCTTCCTTTCTTTATTAACCAGGCATATATAAATAATGGATGGACAAATTAGACTCCTCCAACAGAGATATTTCTTTCCGATCGAAGGTGTGGATCTGACTCCCACTTAATCTATGAGGCTAGGGGGTGCGCACCTCGCTGTAAGGGATTGAAATTTTTCTTGGTGGTTACTATTAGTTCGAATAGTCTGTAATAAACCGAAGAATGGAGCTAATGCGATTGTCGGCCAGCGGCGGTCCCTATCGAATGAAGCCAAACTCAAGTACCCGAATCCAATTATGAAATAGGACGATCATTTCCACATATATGGTTTTATCCGGCAAATTTATAATTGCATATCGTGTGTATGGTGAACCGTACTCAACCTTATGAGGAAGAACACCAAAACTGATACCGGCCTGCAGTCCATCGCTGCCAGGATTGAAAAGTGCGATATCGCACTTTCCTTTAGGGTTTGCAGGAATAGGCATGTCATGCTCAACAGATAGGTTATTCATCCGGTATTGATATTTTTTGTTCGCAGATGCCGTCACCATTTAAAACGGATCGTATTAATTCTACTCGTACAGGCCGACCGAAAAGAGTCTCAAATATTTGCTTGGTATAGCCGATAGTGCAATTACAGAGGAAAGGATCTGTAACGCCTCCTTGGGTTACCATACCGCACGCACATGCCTCATATTTAAGATAAATAACACCATTTTCTTTTTGCAGATTAGGTCTATTTTGGTATAATTTCTCTTTATAGAGATTGAACAATAAATCAATATTGTATTTATCTTCTGTATCATCATGAAGCTTTTTAATCTTTTCCAGGTTTCCGGAAGAATTGAAGCACTCTCTCCCGCATTTTTCCAAAACAATTTTTGCTTGAGAGCCTTCTAATTCACTCAAACCAGATAACACAGTATTAATCCATTTAGTCTTGTCATTGTTTTCCATTTATTTTGCCTCACTTTTATATTAATCCTTAGTGTATGACAAATACATAAGCCATCGGTTCGAATACAAATCTTTTGTCTAAATTAAGACAAGCAATTTCATGACATAGCAACTAAATATCCAAATTTTATCCCGGGGGAAGCAAAAAAACATTCTTCTAAAATAAATAATCGTACGAAACATCTGGCGCCGGTTTTTATCAGCTTCTGCTGCCTTACTGAGGTAGTACCGTTTGCCTGCGGTTCCTTTATTCCCGGGATCAAAATCACCCAATAGAGCAAAGCTGGTTCGCTTCCGTCCGTTCCGAAAGTCGTCTGCGCCAAGTCCTTGCCGCCTCCATCCATCACCTCTATGAAAAACCAGTCTTGCCGGACTCTGCGCCTTCAATAGAAATTTTACCAATTCCTGGTATTTCTTTGCAGCTTGAGCCTGTCTCAATCAGCCAATTTTTTATGACAAGCAGCAGCGTTTATTGGAGTCCTGCTCTTTATGCATCTCCATCTTAGCTCCCAACCATGAGAATAAACAAACCGGATAGTGCAGTCCAATAAACAATGCGAAATATTAGGGTGGTCGATAATCACGATCATAAATATAAAGTAATTTTTCAATGAGCCTATCTTTCAGGCTAAATAGAGGATGCGATTGATCCTTTAGGTTCGTCAACCGTCCTATTAACATTTGAATCACCGGATCGTATTTCCGGCGTAGCCAATCTTTGCTGACGCCTTCTTCCAATAATTCAATATGGAAGGCATTTTCTGAAAAATCAGCCATCTTTATCACAAAAGCCAATTGACTCTCATCAATTAAATTTTCAAAATGTTTAAGATAGAGCCTTGCTTTTCTCACATCCTTTTCCTCGCTGTCTGTCGCCAGCCGCCCGGGCTCCTCCTCAAAATCGGGATTGGTCAGCTTATCAACCAATAAAGCCACCTTTGCTCCAAAATGTTTTTCAAGAATTCCTAATGCAGACTTTTTTAAATTATTGTCCCGGACTTTCCCATTGCGCCAATCGAGAATCTTCTGTGGCTGATCTTCGATTGTATCATGCAAAAGGGCTGCTATTAACAGATCGGGATCAAAGATATTGTAATCGTTGATAATATGGAGCGCGACAGAGAGCGGATGATTGATGTAGGGCTGGCCATCAGGTCTGTCTTTTTGCCCAAAATGAGCCCATAACATCAGATTCAGGGCATCAATAATTCGCTCTGAATCCTTTAAGAATGGTCCGGATTTCCCAATTAATTTATATAAGGAATTGAGCAATCTGCTGGTGTCTTCATAGCGAAGATTATTAGCAATAATGCTTTTCATTGTGTCAATTTGCATTTGCATGATTTCCACTTTTGGAAAAACTAATAAAATGCTTCTGATTGGACACGCTCCGGAGCAGCAGCCAAAAGCCTATTTCTCCCTTTTAAAGGCAATTTTATTCAACCGCACCATATCGCTCACTATCAATTAAAAGACGAAGGTCTATGGCTCCGCCATGTTAGTTACAGAGCCCATCCTTCCGCAGAAAGCATGTGCACGCGCCCGGCAGGATTGGCCGAATCCAGATAAATCCGATTTTACTTCTGTCTATGTAAAAACCTTTGTTAAGGATAAATGTCGAACGGTAATTCGATAAGGCAAATCAATTTATTTTTCGCTTCAATTGAAGGCAACTGGAAAATTTCTTTTCTGCAATTTTTTGGCTCAGATCTTCAATATGATAATGATGCGCAGACACAGGAAACAAAGACATGCAGAAGCCCCTCCCCACAATCAACGCAAACCGTCATCCGCTCATACACACAGCCTACTTTTAAAATCCGCATAAATCGGGTATAAGAGTATTACAGCTCATTTACCATTCACGAAAACATACAAATCAAAATTATGAGGAGTCGATTTTATGAACAAAGCAGCATACCCCTATCGCTTTCCCGAACAGTTCAAACGATTAAGAAAAGCTTTGGCACTGAGCCAGGCCGCCCTGGCCGAGCGGCTGGGCCTCGATCAGACCCTGCTCTCCAAATGGGAAGTGGACAAGCGGAGACCCTCGCTGGAGTCGGCCATGAATATCTGCCGTCTGGCCGGGGTCTCCCTGGATTGGCCTCATCTTCGCCCGCGGTAGCGCCACCCTGGAAACCGAAAAACCTCAAACTGAAAAGGAGTAAAGCATTGTGTCATTATTGATCAAAATCGAACATCTCTCCGAAGACCCCGAAATCCGGGAACTGCGCAAGTTCTTCTGGGAACTGGAAGGACGGAAATTCACCCATACCATCGAAGAACTGGGCCTGCGCTTTGGCATCCACCGCACCCAGGTGCCTAAAACAGTCTTCGCCAACTCCCGGGCCTTTTTTGCCGAGTATACCTGCCGCGTGGATTTCAAGCGCCGGATACTGAATGAAGTCAGGTTGCCGCTGAGGGTGATGGGAAGGCAGGACCTCATCGATCCGGAGAATGGCTAAAACTCATAAATTGCAGACGGACTGGTCACACAATAGACTGGGCCCTACCCTTTTTTATTCCCCCCTGACATACAATGGAAACCTTTTTCCATGGCTTGTTTCCATATCCCGATAAACAGCCGACGGTTTCCACCCCGAAACAATCAACTAAAACAACAAAAAGAAAGGAGAATCGCGGCAATGCGGACCCACCAAAGTTTTAACCGCTTTGTGCTCTTCTGGCTTAACCTGCTGCCGCTGCTCTTCCTGGCCGCCACCTTCTAACACTGCTATGTCATCCTGAAAGACTACTCGGACACGCTCAATAGAATATCTCAGGGAACGGGAAAGGCGGGACGGCTATATTATGCCTATCTTTTGAAAACGCCTCTATAATCGATTTTAAAGCCTTATGTTATTTAGCGGTTTAAATATTCGATGCGATCCTGATAGGGCGGAGAGGCTTATGCGGGCTTTCTAAGGACTGCGGATATCAAATGCTTTCAGTTCCCCGCCTTTAGTTTATCTATCAAAGTCAAATCCGACCACTTCAGTTAGCTTGTCTTATGGCCAGGGCAAACTAATCCACTCCTTTGGCTTCATGGGATTATTCAAGATGATCCTTTGTTTTGCTTTCTGGAAAAAGGCAAATATAATAGGATTATCCCAACCTTTCTTTTAGTCTGGAGACGTACCGGCGACTAATGACATAGGGATTATCCACACCTTTCAGGTAAATCCGCAGAGAATAATTAAACCAATCCTCCAGACGGTCTACATATTCCATGTTAATGATGGTAGAACGGTGAATCCGGCAGAAATAGGTTTCCGGCAAACGCATTTCCCACTCCTTCATGGTTTTTTGGGTTAAACCCTTAATCCCTTCTGAGGTAAAAATTTCAGAGTAATCCCCTGCCGCATTGATATATATGATCTGTTTGACCTTTAAAAACCTGAGGTGACTATTCACAATCAAAAACAGGCGGTCATCGTAACTTAGCTGTCTGATTTGGGAATTATCCGGATATTCCTCCAGTTCAATCCGTTCCAGGGTACGAGTGAGGCGTTCGGTACTGATTGGTTTCAACAAATAGTCCATGGCATTTACCTCAAATGCACGGATAGCATATTCATCAAAAGCGGTCACAAAAATAATCTTAGCTTGAGTTTGGGCTTTCTCCAGCAGATCGAATCCCGATTCCCCCGGCATTTGGATATCCAGGAAGATAATGTCCGGAGATTTTCTTCTGATAATTTCAAGCGCCAAGGTAACACTGTCAGCCTCGCCGACAACTTCAATATTGTCAAACTCGCGAAGCATAAGAAGCAAATCTTTTCGGGCCAGTCGCTCGTCATCTACAATGATAGCTTTATACTGTTTCTGCATGAGAACCCTCAAATATTTTGTTTATTTCTATTCTGACATGAACCCAGCCGTCATTCTCAAAATAATCAAAATCGTACCGACCTGGATATGCTGCTTCCAGTCTCTGCCTTATGTTTTCCAGACCGGAATTATTTTGCAGATTTTGAATTCTGAGATCTTCCTGGTATTTCTTCCAATGCCCGGAATTCAGGATTTCAATTTGCAGTGTGTTCCGTATTATCCGGGCCACGATCACAATTTGCAATGGCATCGGGCTGGTTTGCATGCCGTATTTTATTGAATTTTCAATCAGCGGGTGCAGAAGAAAACTTAACACCGGAAAATCTTCTGCAAGCGGATCCACATCGAATGTGACTTCAAGCTTGTCTTCATAGCGGATCTTTTCGATGGTCAGATAGTGGCGTATGGCATCTATTTCATTGTTCAGAGGGACATCGGTATAATTTTTGCGAACAAGAGTGTAGCGAAGGAACTCGGAGAGTTCAGTGATCATGAAACGGGCATTTTTCTCGTCTTCATCCACTAGGGCGCGAATAGTATTCAGGGAATTAAATAAAAAATGGGGATTTAGTTGATAGCGCAATATCTGCAATTGAGCATTATGAGCCAGGGTATCTGCCTGATCACCCTTCCTTTTCTCGGTTTGCCATTCCAGCCAAATCTTGAAAAAGAAATACAATCCGCTCCAGATAATCATCAATATCGAATGTCTGAATATCCCGGAAAGATCAGTAATAATGGTTCGGTTTTCCAGATACTCCTTAAGCATATCACTGTTGGTCAGCGTGGAATCAATCAGCAAGTCTCCCCAGAACCAGATTGCGGAGATAAATATGGAGCTCAGTATCGCCAGCCACCAAAGAAAAACAATGGATCGGAATTCATACCTGATTCTGCGATAAAAAGAGCGCAAAGCAAGGCTAAGGACAAATCCGCTGGCGGCGGAAACCAAACCTCCCATTAGATTTGCCATACTGATCCGGTGGATAATAAATCCCACGGCGATATAAATGCCAGCGTAGATGGCCCAGCATACAATTTGCAGGTTCCAGAACAGGGAGGATTGCCGGGAATATTTTTCAAGACTAACAATCATATCTCCATCTGCACTTCCGGACGCAGCCGTACCGGTTTTTTATCAATCTCTAAGCGAATGCGCACACTATTGCCATCCTTTATCACCTGGAAGGAATGTCGGTTGGGAAATGCATTCTCCAGACGCTGGCGAATATTTTTCAGGCCGGTACCGGTTCCGCTCTTGCTGGGGGAATCTTCCCGACCGTTCTTCAGCCATTTTCCGGTATTGCAGATTTCCACCACCAATTTGCTTCCTTCTACCCAGGCAAGGATTCTGATCCACAGCGGTCTCGGGCTGGTCTGCATACCATACTTTAGAGCATTTTCAACTAGGGGATGAATTAGAAAACTGAGAACCGGGTATTGCTCCGCCGCCGGTTCGATTTCGAAGGATACATCCAATTTATCTTCGTA
>JARRQT010000118.1:0-10555 GCA_037381445.1 Calditrichia bacterium | reverse complement strand
ATGGCATCGATCTCATCTTCCAGGGGGACATCCAGATAGTTCTTGCTGAGCAATGAATACCGCAGAAATTCGGACAATTCGGTTATCATTTCTTTTGCATGCGTTTTATTTTCTTTGATTAGAGCACGGATTGAATTGAGCGCGTTGAAAAGAAAATGCGGATTGAGTTGAAAACGCAGCATCTGCAATTGGGCACTATGTGCCAGTTCATTTGATTTTTCGGTCTGCTTCTTTTGCAGTTGCCATTCTATCCAGAATTTTATAAAGAAATATAACACACTCCAGGCAACCAAAACACTCCACCAGGAAAAGGTGTTGAGCAGGTAATAGGCAAAGGTAAAAACGGCAGCAGGATATTTTTCCGTGGAAATGACACGATCCAGGACATAATCCAGACCAATCCAGAATTGGGATCCAATAAAAGACGCCAGCAGGACATTAAGAGAAAGAGAAAACAATGGCAGAGATTTGTAGTTTATGTTTTTATAGAAGATACGCAAGATAAGACTGATCCATAAACCTGAAAAAAAGATCAGCCAGGTCCAGATAACCACCCGGGTGCTGAAATTTACCAGATATTTGACATGAGCCAGAAAAAGGAAGTACAACCAGTATAATAGCCAACCGGTTATTTGCAGCAACCAAAAAGTGTAACTTGTTTTTCGTTCAATAATTGAAAACATTTTACCGATTAATATTAATCCGCTGAAAAAGATTTATTTTTCAAATGAAAACCCAGCTGTAAATTTAGAAAGATTGTGAAATCGTTCCCTATAAAATTGAGATTATAAATAAAGGAAGACTTGTTTGCCGTAAATATAATCCCGCTGGCTGCCCTTAAATTTTCTCTTCTCCGTGACTAAATATAATTATTAACTCAGTTTATTCAAATGAGAATTAGCCAAACGGAAAATAGTATCGATAAACGGTAAAAGTGCCGGATTTGTTGCATTTCATTTCAAAAATTGTTTAAGGCAGTAATTCTTATCTTCTTCCCGGACAGAAAAAGAAAAGAATTACGGCCCCACCTAAACCTTCCAACTCACCCAATTATCTTTTCGCCGATTGTGATACTTTTCATAGATTCTTTTAACCGCTAAACGATTTATGCGACCTTTCACAGACTTTGTCTTCACAAATCATTCCCTTCCGATTAATATAAAAGCGTCATTCGTATAATGGAGATTGGATCGTTTATTTTAGGCAACAAGGGAAAAAGCAAATTATTCAAATTCAAAAATTCACTATATACGTTTTTCCGGGCAGGAAGCTCCCATCTTTTATGGTTTGCTTAAGTCCAGGCTCAATTTATACATCAATAGTATTTTAAATAAAAAGGCAGAGCGATCCATAACCCTGTTACAAAGGAGGTATTATGAATTTCGAGTAATTTATTTTTAATCACCTATAAAAGAACCTGTGAATATGTACAAAAAGTGATGGAGGCAAATTATGTTGAAAAAGTTAGTCATATTCTTGCTGGCACTGATTTTTTTGCCTGCTGGTCTGCAGGCAGGTGTTACCGGCAAAATATCCGGGACGGTAAAAAACAAACAAACAAGTGACCCTTTGCCAGGGGTAAATATCACGGTGGAAGGCACCACTCTGGGGGCATCCACCGATTTGGATGGTTATTATGTCATTCTCCAGGTCCCCCCAGGTTTGCATAATATTACCGCTTCTTATATAGGTTATAAAGATATAACCTACCAATCAGTTCAGGTTTCCGCAGATCTGACATCCAATGTCAATTTCGACATGGAGGAAACAGCTCTGGATTTGGGTGAGGCCATCGTCGTAACCGCAGAAAGACCGATTGTCCGGAAAGATGAGACAAATACGGTAGATATTCGAACTGCTGAAGAGATCCGAATGATGCCAATCCGGAATATCAATGGTCTGGCCTCTATTACAGCGGGCAGCATTAACGATGAAGGTGTTGTTTATATGCGGGGTGGTCGTTCCAACGAAACCGCATTCATCATCGATGGTGTTGTGCAGAATGAACAACTTCTGGGAGGCAACCGTACCAATTTAAATACCAATTCGATCGAAGAGGTCCAGGTGCAGACTGGTGGTTTCAACGCAGAATACGGCAGCATTATGTCGGGCCTGGTTGCTATCACCACTCAGGCAGGTTCTCCACATTATCATTTCTCAGCCGAAGCGGTTACAGATGAGTTCCTGCCCCGCGACAATAATAATTTTGGTGCCTATTCATATGCCTATAATGATTATAATTTTACCATGAGTGGTCCGCTCATTCCCAATTACAAAAAGCTGACATTTTTCGGCTCTTTCCAACGTTTCTACAGGGGAGATCGGGATCCACGATTCGGCTGGGCGGATGGCAAGACATATACTTTTGTAGACCCTTATAATATACCGGTTTACGAAACGGATTCCACTGGTGCCTCGGTTTTCAGCGGTATGAAAAACGAGACGCTCAGTACCACGTTGGATCAGAATATCAAACCCGGCAACTGGGAAAACCAGTTGAACTTTAATGGCAAACTCCGCTGGCAGTTAACCAATAACTTTAATATTCAGTTCTCCGGTCTGGTCAGTATTATCAAAAATCAGAATACCAACCTGGGAAATATTGACGGGCAAATGGATACCTATTATCGATCCCGTGTTTCTCACATGCTGGTTAATTCCGAACATTCGCCAAGGACAGAGCTGAACACCAAATCGCTGAATATGACTTTTACCCATACTATCAATCCAACAACCTTTTATAACCTGAGGTTAGGCTATTATGATTCGTTCCGGGAAAGGGGCGACGGCGTGTTCTTTAATGATATTTATGCTTATGGCGATCCCAACAAAAATCCCTATATGCCGCTTGATCCGGAAACCGGCGAGCGGATTGCCGGGACACCGCTGAACAACACCATTGCGCTGGCCTGGCATGGACGCGGGTACCTGTTTAACAACTATATTAAAGACAAACAGATTCAATATTCTGCTAATTTTGATCTGACCCGCCAACAGGGAAAAAATCACCTGATAAAAATGGGAGCTGAATTCCGCTACGGGACGATTCGCTGGTACAGCCTAGGGGCCTATCCTGGGGTTTCCGGTTTGGCAGCTCCCTTCGAAGGATTCACAGGCAGTAATGAAGATTGGTATCAGTTGTTCCGCAATGCCGCCCGCGCCGATTACTATGGTTACGACTTCTATGGCAATGAAGCAAATAGCGGTGACTGGTTTGAGAATGCCGACGGAACCATTGAAACCGGGCGGCCTGAAGCACCCAAGCATCCAATGATTGCAGCCGCCTATGTACAGGATAAGATTGAATACAACGATTTGATCCTAAACCTGGGCCTTCGTCTTGATTATCTGAATCCCAATGACTGGCAGTTCAAAAGCCTTGACAATCCGTATTCAAGCGGCGGCGATCCGAGGAGTTTTGATGCCGCGGATATAGAGGATTCCAAAGTTCATACATTTCTTTCACCGCGTCTGGGATTTGCCTATCCGGTCAGTGAAAACACCATCTTCCATGCGCAGTATGGCAAATTCTACCAGATGCCACGACTGATCGACATGTATGCCAGCAAAAACTATATCGATATACTGCTGCTCGATCATCCTTATTACGATAATATCGGAAATCCCAATCTAAAGCCGGAAAAGACCACCTCCTATGAGATCGGGGTTAAGCAGGGTCTGAGCACCAGAGCTGCACTCAATATCACTGCGTTTTACAAAGAAACAGCAGATTTGGTAAGGCAGGAAAGCTATACCACTGACATCCAAGAAATCGGTTTTATGTTCAATAATGACTTTGGCACGGTC
Organism: Calditrichia bacterium; assembly: GCA_037381445.1. GTDB lineage: Bacteria > Calditrichota > Calditrichia > RBG-13-44-9 > RBG-13-44-9 > JARRQT01. The sequence goes on along the minus strand of JARRQT010000118.1, from coordinate 6,748 downwards.
AAGGGTCTGGATGTCAATTTTACTATGCGCCAATATCACAATTTCAGCGCTTCGGTGAATTATGCTCTCTCCTTTGCAGTTGGAACCGGCTCCAACAGCCAGACCCTGCGTAATATTGCCTGGCTGCAGGAAGAAAATCCCAAGTCCACCAATCCGTTGGATTTTGACCAGCGCCATACAGGGACCATTAACCTGGATTACCGATTGGCTGAGAACCAGGGAATCATGTTTGCCGGCATGCGCCCCTTCTCAAATACTGGTGTGAACTTCCTGTTCAGTTTTAACAGCGGTCGTCCATATACCAAGATCGCGGTGGTTAGCGAGCCCTTCTGGAGCGGCGGCACGGGCAATCAGCCGATTTCTGCCATCAATTCCAACTATTCCCCCTGGGGATATAATCTGGATATGAAGATCGATAAAACATTCAACCTGTCGGCTATGAACAGCAAATTGAATGTTTACCTGTGGGTGCTCAATGTGCTGAACACGAAGAATGAAGTGAATGTGTATCCGTTTACCGGCGATGTGGACAACAACGGATGGCTGGACAGCAATGAAGGCCGCTCCTGGCAGCAGACCGCCAGTCCGTCAGAAATTGAGCTTTACCGGAAGCGGGAAAACAATCCTTTCAATTATAACGCTCCCCGGCAAGTCCGTTTGGGTCTGCGTTTGGAAATTTAAGCGTAAAGGATGATCTTCATGTTCGTTCTATCAAAGAACATAGACAATAATATTCGGAGGTACGAATTGATGAAAAAATTAACTTTCCTATTGCTAATTATGACGCTCATGATTCCAGCTACCCTCCCAGCCAGGGAGAATATCGGAATGAGCGCGCCTGCATTTAACAAGATCGCCATGCAGGATTATCTGCATATCGACGTGAACCAGATTTCCGCCTGGGTCACAAATTACGGCTCTTTATTCCGCCATCCCATCACCGGAGATTCCGGATTTGAATACCCGGCCGGAGCCGGCACCTTCGCTATCTATGCATCTGGTTTATGGGTGGGGGCGCGGGTAAACGGTAGTCCCCGGGTAGCGATCGCGGAATATTCCTATGAATACAAGCCTGGTAAAATAATAAACGGTGTCCCGGATGACTGGGATAAAAGCCGATACGGCCTCTACAAATGGTTAGGCACAGATACTCCGGACGCCGAAGCGGTGGAGGACGGAGCGCCGGAGAAACTAATTGGCGATCAATATTTGTGGAGCGTGTATAACGATGGAGATGCCTCTTATCACACCGCCATTAACACCGCCCCCCTGATGGTTGAAGTTCAACAAAGCGTTTTTGGCTTTGCCAGGACCGGCCCGCTGGGCAATACGGTTTTTGTAAAATGGCTGGTTGTGAATAAAAGCGGTACCAAACTGGAAGATACCTACATCACCGTGTGGTGCGATCCGGATGTGGGCGGAAGCGGCGATGACCTGGTGGGGTGCGATACCACCCTTAGCCTGGGATACTGCTATAACGGTGACAACAATGACACCGATTATGGTGAGGCACCCCCGGCCACCGGTATCGATTTCTTTCAGGGTCCCATTGTGACCGGCGAGGCTACCGATACTGCATATGTCAGCGGTATGGCGTTCCCGGGATACAAAAATCTGCCCATGACTTCATTTGTTTATTATAATAATAACAGCCAGAACAATGGAGACCCGCAAACCGGACCAGAAGTATATAATTTTATGCAATCACGCTGGCGGGATGGCACCCCTATCACCGAAGGCGGAGATGGCATGAATCCCAATAATCCGCCGACAAAGTATATGTTTCCCGGTGATCCCGCCTCTGGCACCGGCTGGCTGGATTCCGCTCCGGCGGACCGCCGCTTTATGATGACCACCGGCCCCTTCACCATGGAGCCCTTTGAAGATACCAACGGGAATGGGAAAGAGGATATCGGCGAGCCCGGAGTTCAGGAAATCGTGGTAGGTGTGATGGTGGCACGCGGCGCAGACAATCTTGCCAGTGTCAGTCTATTAAAACAGTACGACGAATTGGCCCAGATGGCTTACGACCTGAACTTTAACCTGGCCTCTCCCCCAACGCCGCCTCAGGTGGAAGTAACCACCCTGGATCAGCAGATTATTCTGAACTGGTCCAATGAAGATCCCCTCAAGGGCGCCACTTATCACAATGTGGAAGCATATGATGCAAAGGACCCACTGGTAGTTATCGAAGATCCCAATGATCCACCGGATACCACCTACACCTTCCAGGGCTATCTGGTGTACCAGTATGATTATCTGGATCGCCGAAATGCCAAGCTCATTGCCAATTTTGACGTCAATGATGGCGTTACCGAGGTCAGGGATTTTGTGTTGGATGAACCGACTGGGGAGTATCTGGAAAAACTGGTCTGGAAAGGCAACGATGGTGGTCTTAAGCGGTACTTTTCCATTACCAACGACCAGTTCTCCGCCAGTTCTCTGCCAAGGTTGGTAAATGGTAAACGTTACTGGTTCGGTGTGGTGGCTTGGGGTTATAATGCCAACAGTTCACCCAAAAGCATTTACAGCCCACTGATCCCCGGGGTCAATTTCCTGGAAGTGACCCCCCAGGGCAATGCTATAGGAACCAAGTATACCAGTGAGATTGAAGGTAAACTAATATCCGCTTCCAAAACAGGGGAAAGTGACGGCACCGCTTTCGGCGTGGTAGTGGACCCGTCCAAAGTGACCGGACACACCTACACGGCCCAATTTGATAAAGATGAGAATGGCAAAATTTTCTGGCGGTTGATGAACAGCGGAAATGTCGTTCTGGATAATATATATCACCAGTCCACTGATTCTGCAGACGCCGCCTTCCCGGTTATTCACGGGATCCAGTTTAAGATATTGGGTCCACCCCCGGGTATTAATCCACTCCATCTAGGAACGGCCTACGACCCTCCGGATAATGCGGACCTCCTGCAAGGGTGGGACTGGAACGGCGGCACTGAGCAACCAGCCTGAACGCTGGCAAAAGGCATATCTCTACCGGCGTGATATGGGATACGCCTACAACGGACTGGGAGATGTACCATTCACTGCATGGGATATCAGCGATCCCGACAATCCGCGTCAGATTAATATCTGCTTTGTGGAGATGGATGGTATCGCCGGGGAGAACAATCCGGAGGTAAGCGTCCCTGCCAACGGTGTCTGGGATATGGGGTGGCACGAACTGCCTGCAGATACCGGCTATGGTGAAAAGGGAGGACGTGAATACCTGTTTATCATGGCATCCGATTATGACCCCTCCGGCACTCGTTATGATGATGATGTCTGGGGACCGGAACAGGATGTAATGTACGCCATCTGGCCCCATTCGCGCAACAGCCTGCCATTCCTGCATGATCAGTTCAACCTGCAGATATTTGCCAGCAAAGTCAACAGCCCGGGTGTTACCTATACTTTCCAGACGGACACGGCAGTGGTAAATCCGGTGGTGAATGATGCAGAGCTGGCGAAAAAGGAAATCGAAAAGATCAATGTCTTCCCCAATCCCTATTACGGCACCCATACCGGAGAACGGGACCCGCTAAATAAGTGGGTGGAGTTTACTCACCTGCCGCCTACCTGCAAGATCCGCATATTTAACCTGGCGGGTGTGCTCATCCGCACTCTGGAACGGCAGAATATATCGGACCGCACCTGGGAAAAATGGGATCTGCTGAATGAATCCAAGCTGCCAGTGGCCAGTGGTATATATATCTATCATGTGGAAATACCGGGTATAGGTGAAAAGATCGGCAAGATGGCCCTGTTCGTTCCACAGGAACGGTTGGATACATTCTAAGATGAAGGGCTGATCCATTGCGGATCATGTAAATAGAATTGAAATAATTCAAGGAGAATCGAAATGATAAAGATAAAACGTATACCTCTCACACTGATATTGCTCCTGATTTTTTCCCTGTTGCTCTTTGCCGGTTCCGAATCGCGGATCGGCACCGCCGGGGCTCAGGAGCTACTGATTCCGGTCGGCGGACAGGGAATTGGTTTGAACGGGGCAAATGTGGCCAATATCATGGGCACAGAGGCGATCTATTGGAATCCGGCCGGGCTGGCTGCAGGTCCCCGGACCGAAGTCATGTTCAGCTATATGAACTGGCTTGCCGATATCAATCTCGGTTATGCGGCGGTAGGCGTCAAGATAGGTACTTCCAGCGCGTTGGGCTTTTCCTTTAAGTCTATGGGTTTCGGTGACATTCCGGTAACCACAACCGAATTTCCCGATGGCACCGGTGAAAGCTATTCCCCCCAGTATATGATCCTGGGGACCACCTATTCGAGGGCCATGACTGACCGCATCAATTTCGGCGCTACCCTAAAGCTAGTGAATGAATCCATCCGGCAGATGAGGGCCACGGGTTTCGTGTTCGATTTCGGTGTGCAATATCGAGACATTATGCCGGGTGTCGATTTCGGGATTGCCCTGAAGAGCCTGGGACCCAACATGAGTTTTGATGGTGAAGATATCGAGCATCATGAGGTTGTGAATGGAACTGAACCGGGTTCCTTGGCGCGTCCCATGAAACTGGTGATGCAGAGTTTTGATATGCCCGTAACTTTTGAAATTGGACTGGGTTATGCCCATAGGATCACTGCAGAGCACGCCTTGCATGTCTACGGCGATTTCCAGAATTTTAATTTTGGAAATGACCATTACAAGACCGGACTGGAATATAATTTCCGGGATTTCTTTTTCCTGCGGGCTGGCTACCTGATGACCCAAAACAATGATGACAATATCTACGGTCCCACATTGGGTGCCGGTTTTCAAGCGAGAATGGGGAATTCAGTGGTTTGCTTTGATTATACATACAGGGATGTGGATTACTTCAATGCGAACCAGTTTTTCTCAATCAGGCTCGGCTTTTAATCGCTGCTCATCCGGGAGTATCCTATAATAAAATGGGGTGCTCCCTTTTTGTTGAAACCAAAGGGAAGGAAACCAATTGACATGTTTACCGGATCAGCGGAATTATACGATCTAATTGATACGAAATTCACCGATTATACGACTCAGGCATCCAGACTGAATAGAAAGATCAAACGGTCCCATCCGGATGCCGCTTCTCTGCTATTCATCCCCTGCGGAACAGGCGAATTAGCAAGAATTCTGGCCGCCGATTACGGCTATAGGGTAAATGGCATTGATGATTGCCCTGATATGATCGAGAGGGCGGCAGATAAAAATCCCAATGGATCTTTTCACCATTGCGATTTATTTGGCTATGAGATGCATAATCGATATGATGCAGTTATTCTGCTTTCAGGAGCTTTTGGCTCTGTGGAAAATAGCAGGCAGCTTTTCAATTTGCTTTGCTGCTGTAAAAACCATCTCTCTGAAAATGGAATTCTTATCTTGGAGCCCTGGAAGGCACCGCCGGAATGGCATAACGGGCATATGCAGATGACCACTGTGGAAGACCCGGCGCTGAGCATCACCCGCATATCCTATTACGAGAATAACCTCGGCAATTCGCATATTCATCACGAATATATTGTTCTCTCCTCGGAAGGTCTGCTGGAGCCCACCGAAATCCGACAGTTGCATTGTTTCAGTCCTGAAGAACTCACGGTCTGTTTCGAAAACACAGGGCTGCAGCTAGAGACAAGTCCCGGTAGTCCGGACCTTAGGAATTACCTGGTAGCAAAACCTGATGAAACCTTTACGTTTCGCCAACGGGATCAATTGAGGCAGAACATAGAATTATCCGAAGCGATCTGAGTCGCTGTTTCCCATGTTCATAAAATGAACCTGAACTTGGTTGTCTTAAAAATTGGAAGAGGACATAGCCTGATGCCTTTATTCGTGATAAGGCAGCTATGAAAGCAACCCTGAAAACCGGACTATTTGCCATCCACGGCATTCAGTGTCGAATAACGAAGCAAAGGAAACTGCAGAAAGCCCTCAGCCTGGCCCAGAGCGTCTCTAACAAAACTTTGTACACTGGGAGGGAGGGTGGCTTTTTTCTGAAGACCATTACAAGGGACTTCAGGGTACACATTTAGCAGGTTGTATAAATCCAATCTCGGAATGATGCGAGGGAATGGTTCCAAAATCGCCCGGGCAAGGCGTCCAAACCGACCCGGATCGACGCTAATTATAAAAAAAGCCACGGAGCCAAATAATTTTATTTGCTGGTAGGCAATTTATTTGGCGGGAGCTCCGCGGCTTGAACTGAGTTGAGATCAATATTTGCGCCCTGCTATTTGACCAGCATTAACTTCTGTGTTCGGGAAAACAATAATGAGTGGTTTTCATTCGACAAAGCAGTAAGACGATAAAAATAAATACCGCTTGGAAATCCTGTCCCATTAAAGGTCGCTTTATACTCCCCTGGCTGCATCTCTTCATCAACCAGAAGCGTTACTTCCCGACCAAGTAAATCATAAATCACCAATTTCACGGTGGAAGGCGTGGGGATTGCGAACACAATCGTCGTGGACGGATTAAACGGATTGGGATAATTTCTCTCCAGTCGAAATTCCGTTGGCAAGATACCAGGAATTTTCCCCAAATAGGTGACGATATCCGCGATTTGATACCAAAATCCTACCTGTTGAGTGTTAGCAGAGTTGCCAAGTATCCCAATTATTGGCTGCCCGACTGTACCCGCAAGACGGTTATTGTTGCCGGAAACGATGACGCCACCATTTCCAATCACGCCGTTGGATAGTTGACTCTGCGCCTGAGAATCTTGCCAGATAAGAAAACTGCCGCCAAATATAAGCAGCAATA
>JARRQT010000117.1:0-10315 GCA_037381445.1 Calditrichia bacterium | reverse complement strand
ACCCAGTCCCAGATCGATGAAGTGCGGGCCCAATACGGTACGGACTGGGAAGAATGGCCGGTTGATATGGGGGCGCCGTTCTACGATTTGAATGGAAACGGAATTTACGAGCCGGAACAGGGTGAAACACCGGGAATTGCCGCCGCTGACCAGGTCATCTGGTTTGTATGCAACGACCTGGATCAGGAGAGGACCAACGCTCTTTATGGATCACCGCCCATCGGGATTGAATTGCAGGTTACCGTGTGGGGATTCAAACAAGAGGGAGCTTTAGGACAGTCATCATTTCGTCGTTATCGCATGATAAATAAATCCGGTTGTTTATTTGACAGCATTTACATCGCACAATGGTCAGACCCGGATGTGGGCTATCCCGGAGACGATTATGCCGGATGTGATCCCCAGGCTAATATGGGATACGCATACAACGGATTTTTCGCGGATGAGAGCTATACTCCTTTCAACCTGGCGCCGCCGGCCATCGGGTACGATCTTTTGCAGGGGCCCCTGGTCCCTTCATCCGGTGATACGGCAATCTTTAATTTTAAAAGAAGACCGGGCTACAGGAATCTCCCCATGACTTCATTTGCCTATCTTGCTGCCGGAACTGCACTTACATATCCGCCCCTGCGGGATTATGAGGGAACTATTGAATGGTATAAAATGCTGCGGGGTTTTGTCCCCAATAATGCCGATCCCAATGATCTGGTCCGCTACAAAGTCGGGGCCGGTCCTGAAAAAGGAGAACCGACATTGTTCCCGTTAAGCGGCGATCCGTATGCCATGGTTGGTGATCTGGACGGAAGAGAAGACAACTTCACTCGCGGAGACCGGAGTATTGCCCTCTCCAGCGGGCCATTTACGATGCAGCCCGGGGATACCCAGGAGGTAGTGGTCGGAATTGTGGGCGGAATATTGCACGACAATCTGACGAGCGTTAGACAAATGAAAGAGAATGATAGGGTGGCCCGAGCCGGATATTATAATTCATTCAAGTTTTTGCCGTCACCTTTAAATTTTGCCGCTGTACCGGAATATCGCAGTGAATCTCAAACCAGGATTCATTTCACTGCCGTCAATAAGGATGCCGAATGGATCCAATTATTTATCAGGAAATATGATGATGCTCTGGCGGCTTTATTGCCTTTGTACGATGACGGACAGCACGGGGACGGCAGCGCTGGCGATGGTGTGTTTGGTATTGACTGGAACACTGCTCCCCTGTCGGAGGGACTTTATGTGGATGCACAGGTATACTATTCCGGGGGGAATTCCTATACCTGGCAGAGAATACAGGAAAATCTTACTACCGCAGGTCCGGTCAAAGTCTCCAGATTCATATTGGGAGCGGACAACCTGAATCATGACGGGATTGCCAATCCCGGTGAAAATATCAGGTATACTCTGGAAGTTCAAAACCAATCGGCTTTTAATTTTTCCCAACTGCTGGTCCGACAGATGGAACTTCCCGGATCGCAGGCGGTTCGGAATTTCTATGCTCCCAATGGAAATGAAGTGATTCCTTCTCTGACGGCAAACAGCAAATTTTCCTGGGATTATTCCCCGGGCAACCCGTTTTACCAGTTCGATATAAATAATAACTTCACGGGGAACGATAGTATTTATGTCGCCATTCAGATTTCAAATGACCGGCATAATCTTTGGAAGGATACGGTTGCGGTATGGGTGGCCCCTTTCCCGACGGAACCCCGCGACCGGCTGATGACAAAAACCGCCGGCGGCTGCTTCGGCCAATTGGGATACCGGCTGGTTGACCCCTCCCTGCTTAATGGTCACTCTTACCGGATTACCTTTGATGACACACTTCCGGATGGCAGCGCTTTCTATACGCTTCTGGATTTGACAGCCGGTTCTACGCTGTTGACCAATCAGCCCTATCCGGACCAGTATGGTCACAATAGTCAGGTGGTCCAGGGATTCCTTGTAACCCGGGGGACCACGATTCCGACTGACAGTGTGGGCGGTTGGGATTGGGTGTCAACCGGTGAGCGCTGGCTTGCCGGAGTAGATGCCGGGCTTTCGACTTTTGGAGGCGGCTTTGGTTTAGGCAAGGAGTTTTTTGGCAGTACGCTTTCTGATGATCAGTACCACAGTGTTAAGATCGTTTTTGATTCCACCATGCGGACAAATTGTGCCGTCTACCGCCGGGATCTGGGTTACCGTTACAGCGGGATCGGGACATTCAACGGAGCGGCTTACGATATCTCCGATACCCTTAATCCGCGCAGAGTGAACATCGTTTTTTCAGAAACTGATACTCCTGAAAAACCCGCTAATATGACTTGGGACCCTGACGCTGTTACCAGTTACGGTGGAATAGAATACTTTTTTATCATGAATAGTGACTACGATCCGGCAACTGCCGGCGGGTATGACGATACAAATTCCGGTCCGACGGCGGACGTTGTCTGGGCCGGTTGGACGGCGATTCTCGGGGGGCATACTTTCCTGGAAACACCCGCAGAATTCTATCTGAAGCTGAATAAAAAAATCAAGCCCGGATGCGTATTTGAATTTACACCTCATTGGACGGGAATTGCTTCAACTGAGACCGTTCCTCTCGCCTTTCAACTTTATCAAAATTACCCCAATCCCTTTAACCCGGTCACCAATGTGCGTTTCAGCCTGTCGCGTCTGGTCAAGGTCCGGCTGGATATCTATAACGTATTGGGACAGCGGGTCAGAACGCTTGTTGACAGGGAAATGGCGGCGGGAGCATACAGGCTGCAATGGGACGGCCGCAACGATGCCGGGAATTATCTGGGATCAGGAATTTATTTCTACCGGATTTGGGCAGGCGATTATGTGAAAACCCGGAAAATGATTCTGATGAGGTAGAAATTAAAAGATCCTTTTTATTGGCGAGCGGAGGAGCAGGGAGGCAGTTCCCTGCCTGCTCGGGTCGTTATTTATAAAATGAGGGCGGAGGTCAAAATACGGCTGGGGATTTGGATAAAATAATTGAGGAATTGATGGCCCGGGAATAGAAATACATCCGGGAAATTGAAGATAAAATATGCTGTATTTAGCGTGAGTTCGAGTTAAGAACTTTTCCGAACAAAATTGTCATTCCGGCAGAGCCTGCCCCGCACATGTTGCGGGGGATTGCCGCCACGAAGCGGTCCGTCCAGGAGAATCCAGTGGATCAGGGAAGAATATATTGCACTCCTTTTGCAGTGGATTCCCGCTAAAAGCATGCCCCATTGGGGTAGACTGGGAATGACATTTTGGAATCGCTTCCAACATAATTCAATTGACATTTTTATTATGTCGAATTCACGTATATTTAATACCGGCTTTCCCTGGTGGAGCCGCAATACATTTTAACCGGTTTTTGCCGGATGCCGGGGCTGCTGATGAATGAATATAAATCCCGAACCTGCGAAACTAATCAAGGAGGAAACGCAAATTGTCCAGGACCATGTTTTCCATTTTTCTCATGCACATCATTTTTGTTTTATCCGCAGGCAGTTCCCTGCTTTATGCGGGGCAAACCACGGCTGACACCTTAAAGGAGCAGCGGGGTTTGCCGAAACAGTTGAGACGCAATTCCGGTCATGTCCGGGTTGAAAGGGATGTAAAGGGGAATACAGATTACATTCATTATTACCGCTACCGTCTTTCTTTCTCCCTCAAAACCGCTTATGTTAATCTTAACGGCGGCAATGACACCTGGGAAACCAATGGCGGTAATATCAACGCAGCCCTGGAATTGCAGGCTGCCAGCCGGATTTTTGAAAATCAGGCTGTCAATATGTCCTTTTCATATTGTTTTGCACCCGGTGCCCAGAATTTTAAGATCTTTGAAAACGGGTCGGATACTTATGAGGACGACTTCGAGACCTATTTCCATCAGTTGAACCTGTATTATTCCTATACATTCAGGCTGAAAAATGATCTGGAGGTGGCGCCCGGCCTGGGGGTGCAACTGGTGATGTATGATATAAAGAATCCGTTACATCTGAGTCTGAACGGCGGGGACTTAAGTCCGGTCCTGAACGTTCAGGTTTTAAAGCCGTTATCCCGCCGCCTTAGAATATCGGGAAGACTTTCCTATTCGGTTCATAATCTTGAGATAAAAAGTACTGATCTGGAACAGGATATTGTCAGGCAGCTCCGGATGACCAATTTCCAGGTGAGTATCGGGCTGCAGTTTTTGACAGGTCTGACCGAAGTATTTCAGTAGGATGCTGCCCGCAAATTTCCCGGGAATTCTCTGACCGGGCTGCAGAGCCGAACCATTTCGGAAAGTCTTCCGCTGGAAGCCGGCTTTGCCACAGGCAGGCAATCAGCGCTAAAAAGCGCTTTGCCCGGCGGGAATTTTTCTCCGGCCCGCAATAAATGCAGCCTTCTTTAAATCACAAGCGGAATAATAGAATCCGGGTCAGGAGCCCAGCAAACGATAAATTGGCGGAATCGATTTTTCCCGAATAAATTGAGGTGATTTAGCTTTCAGGCTGGTTATTGGGTTCTTCAAATGATGAGAACTAAAATTGCGTTTTGATGTAAAACCATTTGCAACGGAGGTCGTTGCAGGTTAATTTGTTGCATGATAAGAAGCTTCAGGCAGTCCTGGCTTGAAATATTCTGGAATACGGGTGAGCATAAAAAAGTGCCGACTGAGCTGAGGGGTCGCTTGATAAGGAAGCTTGATATGATGAATAGCTCGAAAGAAATAAAAGATTTGGCATCTCCTCCTTCAAACCATCTCCATCAATTGCATGGTAACAGGGAAGGACAATGGGCTATTTCAGTCAGTGGACCTTGGCGCTTATGCTTTATTTTTATGGACGGAGATATATTTGATATTGAATTAGTTCAGTATCATTAAGGAGAAAAAGTATGCTTCCAAAAGATAGACGTCCCAGCCATCCGGGAGAAATTATCAAGTATGAGTATCTGCTGCCGCTTAAAATGACGCAGCAGCAATTGGCAGAAGCGATTGGAGTGACCCGGGTGAGAATTAATGAGATCATTCTCGGTAAACGGTCTGTCACGCCGGATACGGCTTTCAGGCTGGCGAAATATTTTAATACAACCCCTGATTTTTGGATGAACCTGCAGATGAACGTGGATATGTGGGACACCTTGCAGAACCATAAAAGCGAATATAAAAAAATACACAGCCTTGCGGGGACGATTTCAGATAAAACATAATTTGCCCGGCCCGGTTTATCGTGAATTTTTTTATCGGTGTTCTGCATAGAATCCGTGCAGCAAATATTATCCCGCAAATCCGCAGCATCATATCCGGTCTAAATTAACAAATCCTCCTGCCAGCCCAGTTTGATGAGTTCGATTCTGGCGGGATCGGCGGTGCCGAGATGGTGGCGGGTGTCCGCCAGTGCGATATGTTTGGCCGGGGGATTGAGAGGGCGGTCATCGCCGAAAAATGCCTTTCTTTTGGCCTGGATGATGCGCAGTCCCACCGAATCCACCGCCACGGGATCGATCCCCGCCAGCAGGCCCTTGTAGGCCCAGACGTATTGGGGACTGTAATTGTGAGGTCCCACCCCGTGAAAGAGGGGGGTGAGCATGACCAGAATATTGAGACGGGTCTTTCCCTTCACCAGCGGCATTTTCCAGATGGAGGCCAGGTCGGCGCAGGAATCGGGGTGATAGTCGCTGGGCCGGGGCACGAACAGGATGTAGTTTTTCAGCAGGGTGCCCACCCCGGCCCAGTGATGGGCGCGCATGGGACGGGTGTTGATGAGCGCGGTGGCGCTTTTAAAGATGGGGTCGGAGAGCACTCCGCGGTCCCGGATGCTGATGTTCTTTTCCGGAACGCCCGCGCCCTGCACCCGCTCACTGATGCATCGCTCCAGCTCCGCCGGCGTGGGGAGGTAGTTCCAGGAGTTGGTTTTTATCCCCACCACATCATCCGGCCGGACCAGTTTCTTCCAGGCGGCGGCCGCATCCGGCGCATCCAGAAGCCTCACCACGGCGGTATCCAGCATATCGCGAATGACCTCATACCGCACCCGGTTTTTTTCATCCAGCACATTCTCATCCCGGATCAGCACCACCCGGCTTTTGCCGTCAGCGGCCGCAAAAAGCGCATCCGGCAGGTTCAGGTATAAGGCTGTGCCCACTGCCGCGGCACTGCTGTCCTTTAAAAATTCCCGGCGGGTAAACAGTTTGTCTTTCATGAATCACCCCGTTTGAATTTCACGTCGTTTTATTTCAGGATTTGCTGATTTTGAGGCGCTTCGGCTTTCTGCCGGACCTCACGGATCAGGCCCCCGGTGATGCCGGCGCCGGAGGCGTTCAGCACGATGATGAGCAGGCTGCCGCGCTGCCGGCAGTCGGCCCAGGTGCTGTCCTCCAATTGGACAGCACCGTTTCCGGAATACTCCGGCAGGTATTCTCTGATGAAATCGGTCCGGGCGGAATCCGCTGTCTGTGCGTCCCGGTAGTTGAGCAGGAGCAGCAGCGCACGTCCGGCGCCGTCCGCGTATTTCGCCAGCACCGCATCGGTTTTTTCATTGATGTGCAGCAGGTTATGGTCGGCGATGAAGTGGTAGGTGTTCAGCCAGATGTAATGATGAAAAAACTTGACGCTTTCTTTGACCAGGGACTGTTGGGGGAGCAGGCTGAGAAGCGCCGGCAATTCTCCGGTTTGGGGAATTGATTTTTCAATCTCCCGGGCCAGGGCGAACATGAATTTCTGTGATTCATTGGTCACCGGACTGCCCAGCAGGGAGATGAAATAGCGGTCTTTCCAGAAGAGCAGCAATCCCGGGTTATACTGGGAGCCCTGGCCGAAGGTGGTGTCGATGGTTTCCCGGGCATGGGAGAAGACGCCGAAGGCGTTGCGGGAGTCGCCCATATCAAAGATATCGAGAATGATATCGGGCTGGCCGGGCCGGGAATAGGTGCGGTTGGCCAGTGCAGCGAAACCGTAGGAGAGGTATAGTTCTGCCCCGCCGTCGATATAATCGTAGAGATTGTGACGGTCAAAAAACTGGTCGGGCAGTTCCGCCTGCCAGCCGCCGGCCGGCGCGGGAAGCAATCCGGTTACATCGGGCTGTTGATTTTCCATCGCTGAAGCTCCCGTAATGATGAAAACAGGTGTGGAGAAAAGAAGCAGTGAGAGGATGATGAACGATTTTTTCATGGTTTTCAACTTTTATTGTGAAAAAGCAACTGTTTCGAATCGACGTTGGTTCATTTAGGAACTGACAAAGAGAATATGAGGCCTGGCGGTGAAAAAATCAAATAAAATAGTTCGGTCCGGTATTTTTTATGTGTGGGGTGCCTGGGGCATGGAGCAGGGCGCTTGGCGCAGAGGGCAAAGCGCATGGGGCTTGGGGTGATGTCCGCAGCAAATTCCCGGAAGCGGTGCGGATGTCCTGATTTTCGACAATCTACTGACAGAATACCGGATTTTTCCAGGAGCGCTCTGATGATGTTTTTCCTTAACTGAAGAATTAGCGAAAAATGAGACAAAAGATTTTAGGGCAGAAATTGTTGGCATAGATGTTGTCCCTGAAAATAATCAGGTGAATAACTATGGAGTGTATCATGAGCAAGTACTTTTACAGCAGTGTTCTGACAGTTCTGTTCCTGATTTCGGTTTTTTCCTTTGGTTTTGGACAAGTGCGCTTTTATAACGGGAATCCGGTTGACAATCCGCAGACGGTGGATTCCCTGGTGCAGGGCGATATGCTTTTCTGGCAGGTCGATTGCCAGCCGGGCGCCACGGTCCAGTTTGAAATCTGGATGGACCTGGACAACGATCATGCGGTTACGGAGGGCGACTTCCGGCTGTTCAGTTTTCCGGTTACCGACGGCGATAACTCCGGGAGCGATGGGCCGGCGGATGAGGACGGGATGAACGGAAAAATCACCACGACGGTGGGTCCGTTCGGATTTGCGCCGATGACCTGGGTGATGACGGCGCAGGAGGGGGATGTGGAAAATATGGGAGCGCTGGTGGTAAAACCGCTGGAAAATCCCATGGTAACCGTTTCGGGAACCATTTCTTTTGAGGACGGACACAGCCCGGAGAATGTGCTGGTGGCCACCGACTTCGATAATGACCCTCCTTTCTGGAACGGGGTGGCGGATGCTGAAGGCCATTATACTATTAATATCGGCGTACCGGGAATGTACGATATTGTGCCGTTTCTGACAAGTTCAGCCTATTTGGTGCCCGAACCAATTCAAATTGACGCCACTTCACCCAATACCATTACCGGCGTAGATTTTGTGATCAAGGCCCCGGACTGCATGGTGGAGGGTGATTTCCTCGATGACGGCGGAAATCCGGTGACGAACGAGGCCATCGAACTGGGTCTGGAGGACCTGCAGGGTTCCGGCGGTGTGTATGATGAATTCACCGGCGACCATTACCAGTTTGGGATTGCCCCCGGCACCTATCGCCTGGCAGTCAATGATCAGACGCTGGATGCAAAATACATGGCGCCGGCTACCTGGAACAATCCGGCCTATACCTTTACCATCAATTCAGGGGACACCATCACGCGGGACATCACGTTCTTCAGAACGGATACCGCTCTTTATGCCAGGATTCTAAAGGATGGAATACCGGAAACCGACCCGGCTTTCTGCACGGTGCGTGTTTCCAATCCGATGGTTGGAACCCGCAGTGGGGTAAATGGCACTGAAGGTATGGTGCGCCTGGCGGTCCGGCAGGGATATTTATATCACATTCAGGTGGACGAACAACCGGAAGGATATGGCCTTCCGAACGGCTCACAATTTGATAATATTGCTCCGGGCGACACCGTGGATTTTAATTTTGTGAATTTCACCGACAGCGTGCGGGTCGCATTTCAGGTGGATGCTGCCGAGCCGGTGCCTAATTGGCAGGAATTTGCGGTGTGGGCCATGGCAAATAATGCGCAGGTCAGCAGAATGCAGTTGGAAAATGGCGACACCACCGCCCTTTTTATTCCCGGTGAAACGGTCCAGGTGGGGATTGATCGGCCGGATAATTATGTTTTCTCTCCGCAGTATGCGGAAGCCGGCCCTGGCGATGTGGTGACATTTACGGTCAAAAATGCGGCAGCAACGGTTATCGGCAAACTGCATGGGCTGGATTTTCTGCCGGGAGGCGACATGGGTGTTTATGCACATACCCCCGGCCAGTACCCGAATTGCTTTAGTGCCTGGTCCCAGATTTTACCTGACACTTCCTACCAGCTGCATGTCAGCAGCGGCGCCTGGCTGGTTGATCCGCCAATTTTTAACGGCTACCAGATTGAGCAGAGTGAAGTCTCGGTGGATGTGACTTCACCGGACGCCACCATTGCGCTGGACTTTTATTATACTCCGGTTACCGGCATAAACGACCCCGCGGCAGCGGCAGCTAAAAAATTTGATCTACAACAGAATTATCCCAATCCGTTTAATCCGACTACCAATATTACGTTTTCGCTCCCGGAAGCTTCCCGGGTCCTGCTGGAAGTCTATAACGTTTTGGGAGAGAAGGTAAATGTGCTGGTGAACGGAAAGATGCAGTCAGGACAGCATACCGTAAAATGGAATGGGGAGAACGCCCCGGCGGGAATCTATTTCTATGTCATAAAGGCGGGAAAGTATTCAGCCGTTCGCAAAATGATGCTCGTTAAGTAGCTATTCAAAGTTCATTTGTATTATCATACCCCGGCTAATCCCACAGGTGTATCTGCCTGTGGGATTAGTTAATTTTATGGGGACTGATAAAACCCAGGCCTTCGGGAATTTCTTTTCATCAGTATGATTCTTATCCGATTTTGCCGATTGTTTCATCCTTCCGGTTATAGGCTACGGAAAATTTCAGAAATATTCTTTTTAATTGATGATCGGGTGCGGCGTGGAATCCGTAAGTACCGGCTACAGGCAAAAAATCGGGGAACACCGCTTCCATTGATAAGCACCTGCATTTCCGCTCCCGTTTCATTGTTCAGGTATGAATAAAAATTCATCGGGATTTGCACCAACGGGATTCTCGAAACAGGGAATCGTCAACCGGATAAATTAACAAAACTCTCCTGTCTTCATTCCGCCTCTCTCCCGGAAATTGTTTTATTGCGTAAAATTTGCAATTTTGATAAGGGGTATGCACAACGGAGTTAAATGACAATTTTCCATTCGCAGAATCCCTTCCGTTAAACCCGGGAATGCGGAATGAAACTTTTTGCGTTTTCCGGCATGTAAACCAGTAATTTTCCAAGGGGGATAGTAGCGCAGCCCTATTAATAATGTTTTATGACACAAACTAATCAGATGGAGGCTTTTATGAAATCCAGGATTTTGCTGTATGCAGTACCCATTCTGCTCATCGCTG
>JARRQT010000116.1:19061-25683 GCA_037381445.1 Calditrichia bacterium | reverse complement strand
TTTTTTTGAAACACTCGCTTAAAGCTGCCGTAATGTGTTGGTGAACATGAAAATTAATTTGAGGATGTCATGAAAAAGATCATAATTATTCTTATTGCGGTAGTCGCGGTCTCGTTTATTGGATTTAAGGTGATGAAGGGCGGAAACGGAAATGAGAAACAGTATAAAATTGTTTCCCTGCAACGCGGAACAATTGTCGATAAAGCGCTGGCCATTGGCAAGATCACACCCAGAAATGAAATTCAGGTGAAATCGAAGATCGCCGGCATTGTCCGGAAACTAAATGCGGAAGTGGGGGACAAGATTGAGGAAGGGCAGATTCTGGTGGACATCACGCCCGATCCCACGCCGCTGGAAATCACCGAGGCCCGGCGAAATGTGGAAATCTCCAAAGTCGCTTTTGATCAGGTGCAGAGCGAGTATAACCGGCAGAAAGATCTGCTGGCCAAAAAGCTGATTTCGCAGCAGGAATTTGAGAATCAGCAGATGGCCTACGAAAAAGCCAAACTGAGCCTGCAGCTGAGTCAGGAAAAACTGGCATTACTGGAGAAAGGTCACACGGAATTCGAGGGAATCAAGGTTGAATCCACCGTGAAGGCGCCTATCAGCGGCACGGTCCTGGAAAAGTTTGTGAACGTGGGCGATCCCGTGGTGCCCCTGACTTCATACCAGGCCGGCACGGCGCTTTTTACCATCGCCAATATGAATGATCTGATCTTTCGCGGCACCGTGGATGAGATTGATGTGGGAAAGATAAAAATCGGCATGCCGGTGGAATTCAAAATCGGCGCGCTGCCGGGCGTGAAGGTGGAAGGGGAAGTTTCCCGCATTTCGCCCAAAGCGAAACAGGAAGACAATGCCACCCTGTTTGATATCGAGATTTCAATTAATAATCCCAAACAGCTGCAGCTCCGGGCGGGCTACTCCTGCAATGCCGAAATCATTATCAGGAAGGCCGAGGATGTATTATATATTCCGGAAAGACTGATTACCTTCAGTAATGACAGTTCTTTTGTGGAAGTGGAGGATTCCATCGGACATATTGAGAAGCAGCCCATCCTGATCGGCTTGAGCGACGGGGTGAACGCCCAGGTGACATCCGGTCTGGCCAGCGATGCGAAAATCGTTGAGCGGCCGCCCAAGGAAATTAATTAACCGGCTTTGAGGTGAAAACGGAAAATCGGTTTGAAGAGATAATCTTATGAAAATCATGTTTTGGAAAAATACGGTACAGTTGTTCCGGGATCTGAGGCACCAGAAGCTGCGCACGGCGCTCACGCTGTTCGGCATCATCTGGGGATCGGTGGCCATTATTCTGCTCCTCACCTTTGGCGAAGGCTTGTATAAAATGTCCATGAAATCCGCCCACGGACTGGGGGAAGGAATCTGCATCATGTGGCCGGGCCGGACCAGTATTCCATACGAAGGAATGCCGAGGGGACGTTTCATCCGCTTCGATGAAACGGATGTAAAACTGCTGAGAAGCCAGATCCCCGAGATAGAATACATCAGTCCCGAATACAGCCGGCAAACGAAGGTGCGGGTTGGGAAAGAAGGCTACACCGCCAATCTGAGCGGCGTTTATCCCGAGTTCAAAGAGATGAGAAATATGATCGCCGAACAGGGCGGCAGGTTTATTGATGCCCTGGACATAAAATACCGCCGCCGGGTGGTGTTTATCGGCAATGAGGTGGAGAAAGACCTGTTCGGCGCCGGCAAGGGACTGGGAGAAAATATTTATATCAATTCCATGCCGTTTATGGTAGTCGGGGTGCTGAAAGAGAAGATCCAGAATTCCAATTATAACGGCTCCGATGCCAACCGGATGATTATTCCGGCATCCACCTACCGGGGCATATTCGGGGACCGTTATGTTAATGACCTTGTTTATAAGGCGTCCAGTGTGAAATTCACCGAACAGATGAAGGACAAAGTTTACCGCGTGCTGGGGAAAAAATACCGCTTCGATGCCAAAGACCGGGAAGCGCTCTCCATCTGGGATACTACCATGATGGATAAATTTTTTGATACTTTCTTTTCCGGATTCAGCATTTTCCTGGGCATTGTGGGCAGTATGACGCTGATTGTGGGCGGAATCGGGGTTTCCAATATCATGCACGTGGTGGTGGAAGAACGCACCCGTGAGATCGGGATCAAGAAAGCGCTCGGCGCCAAACGCCGCCTGATCCTGCTTCAGTTTCTGAGCGAGACCATCTTTATCGTGATCATCGGCGGGACCATCGGCTTTTTGATCTCCGAAGGAATTGTGGCATCGGTGAATCTGCTGAACCTGCAAAAATATGTCGGCTCTCTGAGCGTGTCCCCCACGGTGGCAATTATTACTGTCATGCTGCTGGGGACCATCGGTTTGATCGCGGGCTGGTTTCCCGCGCGCCGGGCGGCAAAACTTGATCCTGTGCTGGCCATCAGAAAATAAGGAAGGACCTATACATTGAAAAGCTGGTATTTATTCAGACTGTTTACACGGGAAATGAAGAAACAACGGAAGCGCATCGCGCTCACTGTTTCCGCGATTGCCTGGGGAACGCTTTCCATCATTCTTTTGCTGGCCTTCGGTCAGGGCTTGAAGCTGCAGTTGGGAAAGGCTAACAAGGGGCTAGGCGTCAATATTGTGATAATGTACGGCGGCCAGACCAGTAAAATATACCAGGGGCTGCCCCGCGGCAGGACCATCCGGCTTACCGATGAAGATGTCACCCTGCTGAAAGAAAAAATCCCTCAGATCACCGCCATCAGCGGCGAATATGACCTGTACGGCGCCTCTTTTACCTATGGCAAGAAGACCTTAACGGAACGGGTGACCGGCGTGCTGCCGGCATTCGAAGATATGCGCACCCATTTTCCCCAGGCGGGAGGCCGGTTCATTGATGCACTGGATGTGAACGAACGGCGGCGGGTGGTTTTCCTGGGCGATGAACTGAAACAACGGCTGATGGGTGATGACGAAGCGGTGGGCAAAATTATCACCATCAATAATATTCCCTTCAAAGTGGTCGGCGTGCTCCAGAAAAAGATGCAGATGAGCATGTATGGCGGGCCCGACGCCGACAAGGCGGTCATCCCGTCTTCCACTCTGCAGACGCTGGAGGGCCGGCAATACCTGAACCGGATTGTCTACCAGGTCAGTGACACCCGGTGGGCGCCTTACGTGGAGCGTCAGGTATTTACAATTCTGGGAAAGAAATACCGTTTCAACCCGGATGATGATAAGGCACTTTACATCTGGGACACCATCAAGCAGACCGCCATCGCCTCCACCATTCTGGACGGCATTCAGATATTTCTGGGCGTTATCGGGGCCCTGACCATATTGATCGCCAGTGTGGGCGTAGCAAACATCATGTATGTTTCTGTGAAGGAGCGGACCCGCGAGATCGGCGTGAAGCGGGCGCTGGGCGCGAAACGGGTCCATATTCGCCGGCAATTCATTATGGAGGCGCTTTTCATCGCTATCAGCGGCGGATTGATCGGCGGCGCGGCGGCATTGATCATTATAAAAATATTACAGGGCATCCCGGTGGGAGACGGTCCCCTGCAATTTTTGGGGAAGCCGACATTTTCCCTGGGAATCGCACTGGCCACCGCCTCCATTCTAGGACTGGTCGGGTTGGCGGCGGGATATTTTCCTTCCCGGCGGGCGGCCGCGGTGGATCCGGTTGAGGCCCTGAGATACGAATAGAGTAACCGGGAAAAGATTCGGATTTTTTGAGGAGATTACCTGATGATAAAAATGGAAAACATCTGGCGCGTTTACGACACCGGAAAAATAAAAGTTGAGGCGCTGCGCGGCATCAATTTAAATATAAAGGAAGGCGAATTTGTGGCGATCATGGGGCCCTCCGGCTCCGGGAAATCGACGCTGATGCATATCGTCGGCTGTCTCGATACGCCCAGCTCCGGCTACTACAGCCTGGACGGCACAGTCATTCAGGAAGTGGACGATAACCAGCTGGCGGACATCAGAAATCAAAAAGTCGGATTCGTTTTCCAGAATTTCAACCTGCTGACCTATGCCAGCGCCTATGAGAATGTGGAATTGCCGCTCATTTTCTCCGGTGTGTCCGCCGCGGAGCGGCACCGCCGGGTGACGGATTTGCTGAAAAGGGTAGGGCTGGCCGACCGTATGGACCATCGTCCCAACGAGCTTTCCGGCGGTCAGCAGCAGCGGGTCGCCATCGCCCGGGCCCTGGTGAATAATCCCCGCATCATCCTGGCCGATGAACCCACCGGCAATTTGGACAGCCAGTCGGGTGAGGAAATCATCGAACTGTTTAATGAATTATGGAGACAGGGCAATACTATTGTCATGATCACCCACGATCCCAATATCTCCAATCACTGCGAGAGAATCATCCGTTTGAAGGACGGTTTGATCGAAAATGGTGTCTATCAGGGAGAAGCGGCAGATATCGGCAAATAAAATCAATTGAATAAATCAATGAATGATAAACAGGCCTGGCACTGTGTCAGGCCTGTTTCTTTAACGGGAAATCATCATTTTCAGGCTGGCGAGAAGTTCCTCATATTCCAGTTGCGAGTTTTCCCAACTGCCCACCAGCTCCTCCAACTCCGCTTTGATCCGTTCATAATCCGTTTTTAACTGCCTTACCTGTTCGCCGTTTTCGTAAGTCTCGGGCCGGCTCAAAACAGCTTCCAGTTCAAGCTTGCGGGCTTCCAGATTTTCAATGCGGCTTTCCAGATTCCAGATTTCCTTTTCCAGTCTGTTTCGCTCCTTGCTTACCGCCTGGCGCGCCTCCGCTTCCTTCCGTTTCTGTTCCTTCTGCATTTTGGCCGAAGTCGGGGCAGCTTTTTCCGTCCCCTCTTCGGGAAGTCCGGAAATCCGCTCACTCCTTTTTTCGAGGTAATCGGAATAGTTGCCCTCGTAAACGCGCAGATGCCGGTCCGACAATTCATAGACCCGGTCTACCAGTTTATCCAGAAAATAGCGGTCATGGGAGATAAGCAGCAGCGTGCCGTCATAATCAGCCAGGGCGTTTTCCAGGGCCTCTTTTGATGCCAGGTCCAGGTGATTGGTGGGCTCGTCCATAATCAGAAAATTCACCGGAGAAAGCAGAATTTTGGCGAGGGAAACCCGCGCTTTTTCACCGCCGGAAAGAACGCCGATCTGCTTCTGGATATCATCACCGCTGAACCTGAATAATCCCAGGATATTGCGCACATCGGTGCGGTAGGCAGGTGCTGCGGTGGACATGACCTCGTCATAAACGGTATTATTCAGGTTTAGCTGCTCGATCTGGTGCTGGGCATAATAGCCGATGGAAACCCGCTCACCGACCTGCAGAGTGCCCTGCTGCGGTTTCAACTGACCGGCAATGAGGCGGGTCAGGGTGGTCTTTCCGGCCCCGTTAATTCCCACCAGCGCTGCTTTGTCTCCGCGGAACAACTCCATGTCATTGTCTTCCAGCACCCAATCCTGCGCATATCTGAAGTAAAGGTCCTTCAATCGCAGCACGTCCTTGAAGCTGGGCGTATCAACCTGTATGCGGAAATTAATTTTCGGGGGCGGCGGAGGCAGTTCGATTTCCTCCAGTTTATCCATCTGCTTGATGCGGCTCTGGACCTGCGCCGCCTTGGTTGCCTTATAGCGAAAGCGGTCGATAAATTGCTGCTGCTTCTGTTTTTCTTTCTGAAGCTGCTCCCACTGCTCCACGAGCTGCCGGTAGCGAATCTCTTTCTGTTCTTCAAAGAAATGATAATTCCCGGGATATTCTGTCAGCGCGCCGTGCTCCAGCTCTACGATTTCCTGTGCCAGCCGGTCGATGAAATATCTGTCATGTGATACAATAACGATGGTTCCCGGAAAATTCCTCAGGTATCCCTCCAGCCATTCCAGCGATGGCAAATCCAGGTGGTTAGTTGGTTCATCCAGTAGCAGCAGATCAGGAGAATGTATCAGCAGCCGGGCAAGATACACCCGCATCCGCCAGCCGCCGCTGAAATCGGAAAGAGGCCGGTGAAAATCGCTCTCCCTGAATCCCAGGCCGGAAAGCAGCTTCCTGGCGAGGGCTTCCAGTTTATAGCCGCCCAGATTATCGTACTGCGTTTCCAATATACCAAGACGGTCCAGTAACTCCCGCTGATTTACAGGATGGCTTTCCAGCTCCTGATGGATTTGGAAGATGAGCGCTTCCAATTCTTCAATTTCCTTTTGACCCTGCAGCACATTGGTCAGCACCGGGCCTCTTCCCACGGCAATCTCTTCCTGGGGCAAATATCCGATACGATAATTTTTCGGTTTTATGATGCTGCCCGAATCGTACGGCAATTCATTATTCAGGATGCGGAGCAGGGTTGTTTTGCCGGTACCGTTGGGCCCGATCAGTGCGATCTTTTTCCCGGAACGCAGATTCCAGTCGACCCCGGCAAGCAGGAATCTGTCACCAATTTGATACCTGAGGTTTTGTATTTGAATCATACTGATATTCTGTTTTGTTTATTATGCGCAGCGCTCGCACTGCAAAATATTTCCGGTCCTGAAATTAATTAAAAAATTCCGAAGATTAAAATTCTATTTACAAAACTAATTTTCCGTTTCTCAGTAAAAACAATGATTTTTGGACCGGCGCGCCCGGCACGCCGG